>JAEOTI010000755.1 GCA_016839955.1 Candidatus Hodarchaeota archaeon
AAATCCTTCCACTTTTCCCGATTCGAAGGGTTTTCCTCCATGTTTCAGGACTTGTTTGTAATTCTCTTCTTCCGCTACTACCAACACATCTTGTGAAGGATCAGATGATTGAAAACTCGTAAATGTAATAATCTGTTTTATTCGATGTTCCTCTGCCCATTTCACGATAAAATCACTGATATTATAGAATGTCTCAGGAGTTGGCGCTTGTGCAAACATGATCCCGGCAAATCGTTTATTCCTACTAGCAAGAATGATATTCGGATGTTTCATGAGTCCATTTTCAAATAAGACGAAGGGCGCCATCTCTTCACAACGGATTCTGCCTATCTCTTGACATTCCAGGAATCGATAAAGCAAGTCCACACAGATTGAACCAACTAACCCAGGTCCTGAGAAGCCGACAAAAAGAATCCCAGGTCGTTCTGATAAACCAAATTGAATACAGTCTTCTTCGACAACCTTTACTTGTCCGTAAGAATGTAATTTGACCATGTTTTTCCCACACTGCGAGATCGTTCTGAGTTCTTCTTTTTATCTTATTGGCTAAATATCAAAATCAAAGAGAAGGGAAAATCCAAAAAATGATTTAATCGTGTTTTATCACCTATAATTAGTGCAATTGCCGGTTGTCAGAATCACATGCCAGCCATATTAATAGCGGGTAGTTCACGTGAGACTTATTAAACAGAAGATGGTGGATCGAGATTGGTTACCAGAAGCTTCTGACAACGAGTATGTCGTCCAAAAAGCAGATTTTATCACGTTTATGTCAAAATTTTTCTCACGAATTAGCTAGCCTAATAATAATCCGTCCAGCAAGCTCTTCGGGATGCCAGGGTATGTTTTCTAAATCCATTATGGATTCATCGATTTTTAGGTGAAGAACTGCAAATGATTCTGAATTGAGAAATTCTGACAAATCTTGTTCAATCTGATCTCGAAAGGCCCTTTTGGAATGTGAATATTCGATATTCAATGAATGAAGGAAGTTAGAGTAATTAATAACCGATGAAACTGTTTTTTGACCTCCTGTGGTATAATACGCCAAATTATCCAGAATGAGAATTTTCAGATTCTTCGGTGTGTAAAAAGCAGCGGTTGTAGATGCACCTAATCCCATCAAAAAGTTGCCATCCCCAGTTATTACTACGATCTTTTTGCTAGGAATTGCTAATGCCAACCCCAATCCAACAGCTACTGGTAAACCCATAGAACCCCTAAGATACACTTGGGGTTTAGGCAATAAATGATAAACTTCTCTACTGATGTTCCCGTTTGAACTAACGATTACATCTTTCTCTCCAATATGGTTTTTTAAAGCCGAGATTACCTCATAACCTTTCATTGACACAGTACTCCCTTATGAACAAGTAAAACCACTGGAGATGAGGTTTCCTCCATTTTTGTTAAGGCTTCATTCAAATCCATTTGCCATTTGTTTTCTAATAATTCCCAGTAAGGAACCTTTAATGCCTTCAGAACAGGTTCTGTAACTTCCCCCATAATTGAGTGCTCAGGAAAATCTTTATCAAGTTCTAAACCTCTGTAACTGATTAGTATTAGCATAGGCAGTTTGTATAGCTGGGCTAAGGAAGTCAAAGCATCTCCGATATTTCCTAAACCACTATTTTGCATGTAAATGAGTGCTCGCTTACCTGAAAAGATTACACCAGCTGCTATTCCTATCGCTTCGTCTTCCCTGGTAGCATAAACATGTTGCATCGGTGTTTCTGTTTCATGAGAAGCCAAGTAGGCCAGAAATTCTTTGAAATAAGAGCAAGGTACGCCACATATATACTGAAATTTCTTCTCTAAAAGCGATGCAAATTCACTGGGATCAATCATGAGGCTCATCCTTAATTTAGTCAATTTTCTTTAAAGTAGAAACATCCCATTAGCAGAACATTTATGGAAAGCAAGTGTGAGATTGATTTCAGTTTAAGGCTACAATTCTTCCCTGTCCTTTTGAAAATTTTTCAAAATTACCATCTTTATCTTCACGAGTCATTTTTAGGAAAAAACTTCCTGAATCAGGGGCGGGATCAAGAATTACTCCAATCATCTTTCAAAAAAACGAAACTGTTTACATTAAAGTTAACCCTCTTTTTCAATAATATATGGTCCGTTGATTTTTTATATAATCAAGAAAAGAAAACTCATTCCTTCATCTTAGATAATTAAAATTCCATTCTTCTTCTAGGAGATTTTCCTTTTGTTGCATCACAAAAGAAGTCTGACAACTAACACAACACCATCGGAACTGAAAGGGTTCGCAGGTGTGTCGGTAGACTTGCCAGAAATTATGGAGACAGTCTTTACGAGCTAATTGATGAATCCAATCCCAATTAGGTGTCACAGGATCGTGGTTGTCATATTCGACTACTCCAATCATCAACCAAGCTGGATGTGAGAGAATCGGTGTATAGATCATTTCGCGACAAGTAGGATAGATGGATTGGGAATTGGTGACAGGAAGACAGATACAAAAATTGGGAAAGTGCTGATATTGAAGATTACACATGTTCAAAAATTTTTTTTCTTTCCTTCCGATTTAAAAATGATTATTGCTTAAGTTAATGGTTCTTGGCAAACTAGACATTTATCTAAAACTTATAATGTTTCACGGAGATGTTCATCATGGTAAGCTGAAGAACAAAATGGACAATAACCAATGTTTTCTCCAAAATTAATGTACTTTTGACAAATTGGTCTCTCTTCAAATAGAAGATAAGTACGTCTTATGCGAGAAACAACGATTATTTCAATAACAGATTCAATAATTAGCCATGGAGATGAAAAAATGATCGATATAGAGAAGTATAGGGCACTCCAACGAGAAGCTAATAGTTTATATCAGGAAGAAAAGTATCAAGAAGTCATCGACTTTCTAGAAAAGGTTGCTAATCAATTTCCTGATCTCAAGGCAGCAATTTATTATTCTCGATTGTGTGCCGCAGTAAAGCTAGAAAAATACGAGTTATTCTTTAAATTCTTCAGTGAGATCTTAAATGAGGGGGGATGGTATTCCGAGACTGTTTTACGCCAAAGCCCCTCATTGAAACCCCTTCAAGACATGCCTGAATTTAAAAAACTGCTAAAAATCAGTAAGGAGCGTTCAATGGAAGCTTCAAAGAACAGCAATGATCTAACGGTTTTTCCGGAAAATATTAACGCTCCATATCCTTTGATGTTAGCCCTGCATTCCGATGGTCCTATTAATGATGAATATGAAGCCTGGAAGACGGTAGTTGATCGAGGATACGTGCTTGGGATGCCTTATTCGAGAACAGTGTATTGGTCAGGAAAAGATAGTGCGTATTGGCATGCAGCTGAACCAGCTACAAATCAAATCAAGGCCTACCTAAACGAACTTAACCAGAATAAGCTGTTAGATCTAGAACGTTCTTTAATTGGTGGACTTTCAATGGGTGGAGGAGTAGCACTAAGACTAGCATTAACTGGAATAGTAACGGTACATGGGTTTGTTGTAGCAGCACCCGGTGGTTTGGGACTGGATGAACCAGAAACATGGCAACCACTGATCGATGAAGCCAAAGGACGGGATCTCCGGGGTATTATTACCTGGGGGGAAGAAGATAAGGCAATTACACGGGAAAGTCTACAAAAACTGACCAAGATGCTGAATGATGGAGGAATACCCACCAAGTTTATAGAATATCCCGGATTGGGACATTGGTATCCACGAGATTTTACAAAGATATTGGATTCTCTCATAGTTAATCGCAATTGATCATTTGTGTGTTCCACTCTAGAGAGGTCCAGAATCCACTTCCCAGTGTTCTGCAACTTGATTTATCCAAGTAGTGACAGGACTCAATTGTTTATTTCGTTCCGGAGATAATTGGTCTAGGTAGTCATTGAAGATCTTATGACAATGATTAAATTTTTGAACTGTCTCTTTCCTATTTTCCAGAATTTCTTTCTAATTTCTCTTTCAAAGAGTTGTTTGGTTTTTTTCGTGTCATTTAAAAATGATTAAAAATTATTGTTGTGATGGTGAAAAATTTGGCTGATAAAACAGATATGGACGAAAATAAGAAATGCCCTTATTGTGGTAAGAAAAATAAGAATGTGAATTTTGAGCGAGCTAATACAGAACATGGTTCATTCCTCACCTTGTTTTGTGAAGATTGCGAGGCAATTTTGGGTTTTGTACCAATATTAAAATAAAATTGTTATTTTGGGAACAAATCTTTCCATAAATTTTTCAAAGTAGTTTGATCCATTATAAACGTCCAACTCAAAGGCACATTAACGTTTTCTCTCTATAAAAACATCAAACTTCATAGTCATCGGGTGTCTTATCCCTATGGCTATTTCTAATAAGATGGAGGATCTCTTCCGAGATCCCTATGGTATTTATTATGGAAGGACATCGCAGGTATTAGAAGAAGAATCTTTAGAATATTTTCAACGACAACAACAGATCACCGCATTGCAAGTCCAATGTAAGAAACGGGGAGTTCATACTAATCTTCAATCATTAGACGACCTAGTTCCTGCGTTGTTCACTCATTCGTCTTACAAAAGTTACCCGGAAGCTTGGCTTCGGGATGGTCGATGGACTAAAATGTCTGGATGGCTTTCTCGTGTCTCTGTTATTCAACCTAAGTGCGATGTGAATGAAGTCCAAAACCTCGATGGTTGGATTGAAACGTTAAAATCCGATGGACTGTCTGTGACTCACAGTTCTGGAACTACTGGAAAGCCCAGTCTCTTTCCACGAACGCCCAAAGAAGTAAATGCTTTTGGTTACAGTCTAGAGCGTGGTCTTTCAGACTTTTTCCCTTTGAAATCTGGCGAAGGAGTACCCGCATTTGTTGGCAGTTTTGAAGATGGTTACAACGTCTTTGTCTTGGGTTTCTCGGCAATGGCGAAATCCTTTGGGCATCCTGATAAGATTCATTTCCTATTTCCTGGTAAATTGGGAGCAGAACAGGCACGACAAATGGCGATCATGAAATACCGCTATAAGATGGGAGATTTCACTCCTCAGGAAGAGGAAGCCTATTTAGCGAATGCTAAAAAACAACAAGAGATGATGACTCAAGTATTCTCCCGATTTGTCGATACTATGACTCAGTATAAAGGTGAAAAAGTCTTCTTTGGTATGGGTGCTGCTCAGGCATTTA
>JAEOTI010000756.1 GCA_016839955.1 Candidatus Hodarchaeota archaeon
CACAACCATGATGCTCATTTACGAGATAATATGTTTTTTATGCTAACTTTAGGTACTTTGTTCTTCTATTATAGAGGAGCTAGAAAAGGATGTATTTATTTCCTCCTCTTCGGAGTAATAGGGCATCTGTTGGAGATTATATTTGCAATTCCACTCAATATCCTCCTTAGATTCTATCTTGAGGGAGTAAAGGGACAAAATTTATCAGAAGGATTTTGGATTATCATCCCTTCTGGTGCCGGAGCATCTGGTGCACTCATGGGAATGATGGTTATTGATTCCTATGAATCATTTCAAAAGTTAAAACGATCATTAAACGAATTTAGAAAACAGAATGAATCAAATAGAAGGTGGGGATTTTTTGATCTACACAATATGATAAAATTTGTCACCCCTTTTCTTATTCCAATGGTATTTATTTTGGAACGAATACTTGCAGACCTAGACAGATTTTTTACAATTCTATCGGCAAATTTCAAGTACTTTGACCCTGATTTTATCATTGTGATTACAATATTTCTTGCAGAAGTAATTCCAAGTTTAAATAATGGAAATCCATTCTTTGCACATTTCTTTGGTTTGATAGGAGGGTTAATAATCATATTAGTGGAGAGGTTTCAAAGAACACAGAAAATACAGGATTGACATAATAATCTGGTACAGATCACGTACAGGAATAAGATAGACATTATTATACTAGAAGAGGGAGCACAGGTCAGCTAGTTAATTCAGTTCTACTTCTGTAAGTGTCAATTCTAGCTGGGCATCATTCCTACGATTCATTATGATGTCACATGTACTATAACGGAAAATCAGAAGGTTATCTATTGAGGCAGTTTAATCAACAAGACTTACTCGAGTCCTTTTTGGATCTGCAATATACGAAGAAAAAAGACAGCGTGCACAATACGGACCTTCCGGACAAATAATGAAAAAACATACCTCCCGCTTATAACAAAGAACTTGATACCAATCTTTTGGAAAATTTCACGAAAAGCAATTATCACGACATGGAAACAAAGAGTAAAGACTTTAAAATAAAGTATTCTGTGTATAAGCTTAAGAGATGATATTCTCCTGAAAATCTATTAAACTTAAAAGGAAAATCAGTACCTTTTATTACAATTAAAGGGAAGAAACAAAAAAGGGGGGAATTAGCTATTGATCTTGTATTGGATAGTCCATAAAAATAAAATGATTTGGTCAAAATCAGAACCGATTTTATTCAAAAAGTGAGGTAAAAAAACTCTAAAATTAGAGGTTCAATCAATTCATATTCTCCTTCAGTTGCACTAATTATTATCCTTTAACAAGTCTTAATTTTGTCTTCCCAAGCTGATATGATTACTTTACGAGTTAGTTTCCAAAATAGAGGTACCAAGCGATGTGAGACCATTGGTGAGTATTCTGTTCTGTCTGAATCTTTCCAAGGCCCATGAATCATAAAATGAGTCTTGGCACTTACAGTACTTTTTCCTTTATGATAATATCCAGATCTCAGATGGTAAATATAATTAAGTTTGGGTCTAAGGAGTTTTCTTAGACTCTTATACCTTAGAGTTATGACCTCTGATAGCGTCTCTAAATCTTCTACTTTGATATAATATTCATTTAACCCTGTCATGTCAAAAATTTCAAGTCTAGGTATAGGTGTTTCACTCAAATCCAGTAATTCATAATATTCACCCTTTTTGTAGACAAAAAATGATTTATTATCCCGATTTAGTTTTATTGCAAATTCTACAACTTTTTCTGGAATTTTTAAGTCTCGTACCTGAATTGTTTCCTCATAATTTTCTGAAGAAGGAGGGAATTCATACAATCGGATGGGTTGAGCTAAAAGAAATTCCGAGAGGAGTTCATCTAACCCTGAATTTAGAATGACATCTCGAAATGATTTCGTACTACCATAGATTTCATTATATTGCTGCCAAGCCCTGTTAATTTCCCTGCGTGAATATTTCTTTTCTCTTTCAATGAAAAATTCTTTATTTAACCACTCATTAAAGCTTCTATATTTCGAAGGAGCTCCGACTGTCTCAATTGCACTTACAAGTAAGGCTAACTGAATTGAACTTTTTATGAATTCAAAGGGAATGTCTCCTTGAATGTTCTTCCTTCCAATAGCAGTTTCCAGAGTAGCTGCAGTTCTTAGGAGAAACCCTGCACGTAAAACTTGGATTATAATTTCGTCATCTTTCTGTGTATTTTCATATAATTTCTCAATAACACTTCTATCTGCTTTAAAGCAATCAGTAATAATGTTAATTATTCTTTCTTTCTCATTCGCCAATTGGATAGCTCACCTCGTACAATCCCATGGATTTTAACCAAATCTCGACTTACATCTAATATGTTGAAAAATATGATGTCTAGATATATCTCCTCATTTTTTTGATAATGGAAGG
>JAEOTI010000757.1 GCA_016839955.1 Candidatus Hodarchaeota archaeon
GATGTATCTATTTAGACACTCTGACATCTTTCGTCGATGTTTGGCAACCATATCAAGCCCCCGCCCAGATTGAAAGAGTCCAAGTAATTGGTGAACCTTATAGGCAGTATCGTGATCCTGATAAGGATGGAATTGAAGATTTTCTTCTGTTTCTTGAAGATTCATCGATAATCACAATATCCGGGAGAACAAGTAATGAAATATGGAGTAGTAGCCTTCCGAAAGGAGAAATTCGGTCAATTATTGTCAATGACAGTTGTATCTTAGCTGGCTCTCGAGATGGGAATCTTTATTCAGTTTCTACTACTAGTAAGAGTATTTCACCTCGTTTCTCTGTTCCAGGGGAAGGAATAAGCACAATGCTTGTTAATGATCGCCAAGAAGTGGTCCTTGGGACAGACGATGGCCTTTTAGTATCTTATTCCCTTTCTTCTAATAATTCTCTCTGGACAACATCACTCAAGGGAGGAATCGCTGTTTTAGCAAATGTTTACATTAGTAATGATAGTATAGTTGATATCATTGTAGGTTCCCGAGATGGTACCATCTCAGCAATTAATGGGTTAACAGGTGAAACTCTTTGGAATGGAACAGATCCCCTGGAAGATGTAGTATCATTAGTAATTTTTGGCCAGGGTTTGGAGAAAAAAATAGCGATTGGTTCAGATGATACTAACATATATTGTTATGATCTGAAAGGATCACTCTTATGGACAAACGAAGACGCTCCTAACTCGATCAATCGATTAATTGAGCTAAATGATGGCATCGTTACAGGTTCATTTAATTACGTTTCAAATGTGAATATATCAACCGGTACTACTTTATGGTTGACTGGTGAACCTCCGGGGTATGTTAGAGCAATCGTTCAAGGTGATATTAATCAAGATGGTCAGATGGATGTGGTTGTAGGAACCTATGAAAGTGTTTATGCACTAGAAGGAGTTTCTGGTAGTACAATTTGGAAACAAGGAGAACTTGAGGGAGATGTAATTTCTATTATTTCAGAAGATATCAATCAAGATGGCTATCCAGATTTTATTGCGGGTACCTCTGCTGGATTGATTTTACTACTTAATGGTAAGAATGGTACCATTGTAGATTTTACAGAAGCTTATCATTCAGTTGAATCAATAGCAATACAAAAAATGAATTCTGAGAACATTACTATTGTCGTGACTGATGGAAGTGGAATAAGAGGATTAATTGTTGATAGAGACTTTACAAAAACAGATAAAACAACTAGTGGATCTTTAACTGGGAGTTCCTATCCATTTATAACTAATTCAAAAGCGAGTCCAGGATGGATCGTGGAAATGGGCATAATCTGTATGGTTTTTTTAAGAATTCCAAAAAAAATTTTCAGCTAGGAAGGGGATTTTGTCGGAAGAATAAGATGAAGTCAAATAACTCCAAGTCTTTTTAGCTATTGTATTAATTAGGCATATATTTTTACAAATAGGTCTCTCTCATTGTTCCATTTATTAGAAGAAAATTATAGTTAATCCTTATAACAAAGTTAACTAGCAAGGGAGTGTATGAAAAATGTCAAAAGCATTTGATCAGGGGTTGTATTCTGAAAGTGTATTTCTAGAGAACGGTGAAAGAACTCTCTCACCTTCATTCGTTCCTGATAATCTCAAGTTTCGAGATTTGATATTTCATTCGTTAGCTCAAGTTTTTCGCCCTTTACTTCGTGTAGAATGTTTAAACAAATGTAGTAAACCTTTCTCAACCAAAATTGTATTAATTGGTCCAGTAGGGGTTGGGAAAACGTCACTAGTCCGATTTTTTGGTAAGTATGTCCAACAAGTCGGTGAAAAGGTAAACAAACAGATTTATGTCTATTACCGAAATTGTTGGAATGCCAGAAGTCGAATTGCTATCATTCGTGCATTATTACGTGACCAATTTGGTATCTCAGCTCGTGGATTCTCTATTGAGGAAGCAACGAATATTCTTTTTGAGAATTTAAATTTGGAAGATGTTCACCAAGTCTTGATACTTGATGAAGTTCACTTGCTGTCAGGTCAGGATCTTGAGGGATTTTTACGCTTAGAAGAAGAATTTGGAAAAGTTACATTGGTTCTAACAAGCCGACTATTAGATTGGCAAATAATTCCTTCAAATATCTCTCAACGGATAACTAATCTAATTGAATTGAAACCATACTCATTTGAGGAGACGAAGGGAATAATTCAATATCGCGCTACCCTTGCTTTTCGAGAAGGTATTATCTCTCTAGAAGCTGTTGAGATGATAGCGGAAATTACTCATAAGACGTTAAACATCCGCCATGGAATTGAAATTTTATACCGAGCAGGGATGGCAGCAGACTTACATCAATTGGATGAAATTACCCCAGAGCTAATTCGAGAAGCGAAAGCAGCAGTTTACCCTGAACTGTACAATATCCTATTTGATGAATTAAACTCAACTGAACTTCTTGTGTTACTAGGGGTTGCACAACGCTTGGTTCATAAGAAAGAAGTGACTGTAAAACAATCTTTTGAGTATTATAAAAATAATTATCATTATAATGGAAAACCTTTAGTGAAGGAGATACATTTCAAGAATATTCTTACTAAATTGGAGACTAAAGGATTAATCCGATTGTCTAAAAGAGAAAAGAAAAATCAAACAACTATTGCAATTCACGAACTACCCACTTCACTATTGATTGAACGGATTGAGAGTCATCTTTCCTCAATAGGTCATTCCTATTTGAATCTTTGATAACACAAAAATGTGTTTTCAAATGTTTAAAACCAACTTGGTAGATTTATATTGTGTAATCCTCAATGCCAACACTTTCCCAATTACTGTATCTGTTTTCCAGTCACCAATTCCCAATCCATCTGTCTTATCTGTCGTGAAATGATCTATAGACCAATTCTTTCCCATCCAGTTTGGTTGATGATTGGTGTAATCGAATATAACAACCGTGATTCTGTGACATCTAATTGGGACTGGATTCACCAATTAGCACGTAAAGATTGTCTTCATAATTTTTGGCAAATTTATCGACATACTCGCGAACATCTTCAGTTCCGATGGTGTTGTGTGAGTTGTCAGACTTCTTTTGTGATGCAGCAAAAAGAAAATCTCTTAGAAGAAGAATAATATGTTAATAATCCAAAATAAAGGAATGAGTTTTTGTTTCTTGATTATATAAAAAAACAACGAACTATATATTATTGAAAAGAGGGTTGACTTTAATGCAAACAGTATCGTTTTTTCGAAAGACTATTGGAGTTATTCTTGATCCTGCCCCTAATACTGGATGTTTTTTTCTTAAAATGACTCGGAAAGATAAAGAGGGCAATTTTGAGAAGTTTTCAAAAGGACAGGGAAGAACTGTAGCCTTAAGTTTACAAGAAATATCTCAAGCAATTATTCAACTAGGCAACGACCAAGAATTTTCTGTGTTTCATCGTGCTCCATCAGGAACAGAGACTAGAATCGTTTTTACTCCTAAGACTGATAATCAACTAGACCTTAAACTTCAGGACTATATTATCACATTACAAGCGCATGAAAGACGAATCTTTGAGAAATTACTGCTAAAAACAGAAGATGTGATTATCCATAATATCGTGACTTTTAAGGTAGATAAAGAACAACGGAATGATATAATCTCTAGTTCAAAATCTACTGAAACAGATCAACAACTGGAAACCATAAAGAATGAGATTCCAATCCAAACTGATCCTCTTGAAGAGAGTCATCAACCTTCAAGTGTTGATTCGTCGCTCCTAATTGTTATTCGCGAAAATTTTCAAGGGAGCTGGATTTTAAGCAAAATTACTGAGAAACTTCTTAGTTTAAAAGTAGAAGTGGATCGTAAAGAACTGTTAGATGCCCTTGAATTCCTGTTACAGGAAGGATTCATTACAAAAGAACAACGCACCGCACAAGTAGGTCATACTTACACGGTTTATTACTTTCTTAAATCCTAACTCCCTTTAGCTTTCTGTCTGAATTAAGACTATAAACCAAGTAACATTGATGGAACTTGATATCATGCCGAATGAGTGGTTTAAGTGAATATTAGGAATTAGTCTTCTCTACTTCTCCCTTTTTTATTTGTATTTGATTTTTTAGCTTCTCAGCAACGTTTATTGATTCTGGTTTGTCAATTCGACTACTCGATTTGAATACTGGGATAGCATTCTTCGATTTTAATACGATTTTCGTTCCCCATGTGCGGGCTGTATCATTTCGGGAGTAATAGGGCTCTATTTCTGAGATGTCCGAGAACAAATGGATGTCCGCATGATTAGAGAAAAACCCACCTCCCCGATGATGTATCGTTTCATTTCTAAAATCGATTTCCACCTTGCCAGAGTATGTTACCGAATCAAGAAGTAACGGATAAATTGAGATTGTCAAAACCCCAAGAATTCCCCAGAAGATAACTGAGAAAATCAAACCATATGAACCGATTATTAACGAATTACTCATTAAATAGACGATTATTGGAACAGAAGGTATAAATACTAATATTAATATGCCTGTGCTCTTTTGATATAGATTTGGACAAATTTTTGAAACAAGATAATCGTTATTCCACTGAATGATGTCTGCATCAGAAAAAAAATCATTAGGCCCATGGAAAAATGGAAAAGCCCTTTTTTTGGATTTACTCCAGGGATCCTGAATATATCCCCTGAAATTTCGTGTTAAGGGAGTACTTCCTTGAATTAGAGTTTGGATTCTCTGATACCAATATTCAAGTTCTTCATACTCACTTTCACCACCTGTAATAATAGTTTTCTTCTTTCCGTGCTTTAAATAAATGTCAATAGTCCAAAAAGTCAAAGGAGGATGGACTTTAGGGAAAGGTCTCACCTCTTTATTAAGCTTGACCTCTTGTACTTCACTAAACATCAATGTTTTTCGCCATTTAAATCCAACTATGCTTTTTTCAAACATTATTTGTTTATTTATTTGCGATACAGTAATAGTAGGTGTAATAAAGAGTTTTTTGAAAATCTCATGGATTTCAACTAAAAATACTAGTCCCAACCCCAATCCGATAAGAAATGTCAGAGACCATTTACCAAATTCATGCACAATGTCTCCCTCTTCAAACATGGATGAAGAGTTATGGAGCACATCCATTATCATTAAGAACAAAAATGGAAAAACTATGAGAAGAAATACATCAAAGAGTAAATGATTGCGAATCTTTTTAGAACGACTAAGAATCAACTGGGATGGCAAATCACAACTTAAATAGATACAATTATTGCCAATAATTTGTTTTTGTTCCGTTTTTTCTGTTTTTTCTGGTATCACAGGATACATTCCTCTTTTCTTTTTTCTCTAAACTGATCATACCTATTATTTCAGGAAGGAACGGTCACTAAAGACCAACGGACGGCTAAAGCTGGGCATACCTATACAGTATATTACTTTTCAAATGCTTGAACTTTTCCCGACTATAA
>JAEOTI010000758.1 GCA_016839955.1 Candidatus Hodarchaeota archaeon
AAGAGAATTTATCAAGATCCATGATGAGAAATATTTTGAAGACTTAACCAGATTCTTTGATCAATCCATTGAACAAGACATCGATCTGACAAAAATACATGAACAAGTAGAAAAATATATCTCTACTAAAGATTTTAAAGAAATTATAAGAGTAACAGATCGATTACCTTCCCCAGAAAGATGTATTAAAAGTCAAACCTCCTTTCTACTCTGGAGAGAACGAGGAACAGCCCTAAGACATAATAGAAGGTATCAAGAAGCTTTGGACTGTCATCTTGTGGCTTTAGCACTTACATATTATGATATATCTGGATCATTCCTCAGAAACCATATTATGGGTCAAATCTCCTTTACATTAGCTTATATGAATAGATCTCAATTAAAATTTATTCTAATGTTATTGATTGCCAGAAATTTGAATCCACATCAGTATGTCAGACGAATCGGGAAGATAAGCCATTTACCAGATATGGACATATTGAATAAATATCAGACTGAAGAAGACAACATTATTACCAAAAGAAGGTTGAATATTTACGATAATTCCCACATTATCGCTGAAATGCTTGCGGGTACTTCAATGATTGATAAAGCAGAACGGTTAGCAGAATTAGCTCTAAGGGATGCAGAATTAAAGAATAATATCTGAGGACAATGTTTTTCTTTGATGATTCTCAATCGAATTGCTTATGAAAAAGGGAACATGGGAAAGGAGGAATCCTGTTATAAACAAGCAACTGAACTAAGCATGAAAATCCAAGATTTAGACGTTGAAAAAGTGTTAAAAACACGGAGAAGATCGTTTCCAAAGATTTTCTCTGAAGCAGACACGCTAGAGAGTGAAGATGATACAAAAAATGGAAAATGCTTCAAAAATTTCCTTTTACGATTAGATAGTGCAATAAAAGACGAATATACCTCTCAGGACGTTTTCGAGGAAGGATTGGATCTTATCAAAATCTTTGATAATACGAAGGAAGGCGTAAACATATTAATGGGATTTTTAACAGGGGTCTATCAAATAATGCCAAGAACGGGACAGAACATCTTAGATTTAGCACGAATCCTATCTTCAATTGACTTCACTCTATTTGATGAGGAAAGAGAGGATACGTTCATTTCTTTTACTTGGAATGTGATTACCAATATTACTTTTCTCACAAGACCAGAAGACACAATAAAATTATTGAAAAAAGTGATAAAACTTACCAATATCGAGGATAAAAAATTTAGATCCAGTATGCTGTGTCTTTATTGGATAATTGACAGCTCTGAATTTTTAGATATGATAAAATTCGCTTGGACACGAAACGGACTTGTGGTTAACTATAGAATTGATGAATTTATCATTCCAATTACTGAAATAAAGTCCAATTTGAGTATTATTTTATTCAGCATTATTTCTTCGGATAGTTTAGGAAAAGTCATAGAATGTACAAATAATTTAGAAAATAAATTTCCAAATCCGTATATCATTGATGAAATTGGTACAATTTGCTATCAAATCGATCTTTCCTCCATAGGGAAAAGAATATTACAGAATGCCGTCGAAAAATATCCTGTCAATGCTGATCTTAGATTGTCTATTGGTAGAATTTTTGTTGGTGAAAAAGATTATCAGAATGCAGAAACACACTATTTGAAGGCGCTTGAGGTAATTAAAGACGATTTAGAGGCAATGTCAGGGCTTTCAACGGTATACCGACTTACAGGTCAAATCGAAAAAGGGAAGAAATATGCAGAACAAATTTATACCCTATTAGAGAAAAAAGATCCACGTTATCGGAATAGTACACTAATTTTGGCAAAGTTTTTACTATTAGAAGGGGAAAACTCTGAAGCCATTGAATTAATACAAAGTTCAATAGAGAATTGGAGTGATTCTATCACTTTAAATGCAGCACTTAGTTTCATCTCAGCAAGTGATGGTGAAAATCTTGAAACAGTGCAAAAATACTGCAAGAAAGCCATAGATATCGGAAATTCTACACTTCAAGATCTTTATTCGAAATTTAAGGTCTCCCGCTCCCAGATAAAGGACGCTTTAGAACATCCAGATGTAATTATCGAAGAATATAATTCTATGAACCTTTATGATCTGATAGTCGCTTTTGAAGATTTGTATCAGCTACTAGAAATAAAAAGGTACGACCCAATTATTAATAATATAACTATTCTCTTGACAACTTTACTTAAGAGACTGAAGTACTTCTACCAGTCATTAACTTGATTTTAATCAATCCTTTTTGTATTACTTCGAAATAAACACTCTCTGATGTTCACAGTAATAATTTTTTAATCCTGAGCACTTATTCCCAAATCCATCCTCGTTTTAACTCTATATTGATCACTCATTGATGTTTCCAAAAGTGTCACAATTTGGTTTCCTTAAATTATTTATGGGGTGATATTTTGCAAGCAAAACCCAAACTGAAATGGATTAAAAAGTGGAAAGTTCCGAGCTTCACCGAGGAGGATAAATTTTATACCGTATCATTGGCTCTAGATGGAACGACTTATGGCTGTTCATGTTGGCCTTGGAGGAAGCATAGGATTGATTGTAAGCATATACCAGTGGTTAAAGACAATTCTACAGCTCCAGATGAAATCATAACATATAATTTGGTGACTGTTGTTCCAGATAAATACGTTAACAAGCCTATTTTTGATAAACGGGAGAATGTTATTTTTGTTCCTCTAATTCCCTTAAACCCTTACGATGTTCACATGGAGGCACCTATTTGTTATTTTTTACTTCAGCAAGGTTTTACAATTAAGGATATTCGCACAATTAGATCATTGGCTCCTTCGTGGACTATGAAATCGATTGTTGATATGATAAAATCGGAAGGGATGAAAGAGTATGCTCTACTAAGTCCAGATGAATTGAATCAAAGGAGTATTCCTAAGAGTACTCTTGAACGATTTAAAACACTTGAATTAGGTGATTAATTTACCTGATTAATTTACCTGAAGTTATTTTAACTGAAGTTAATTCAAAAGGATTTTGCAATAGGCTAAGCTGTATTATGAAGGGGCTAAGTTGGTATGTGGATAATGGAAATCATACTGAAATCTTCCTTCTTTATCTGGATGAAGTTTTTATTTCAGTCCAGTTTAGAGGTTGTGATTAGATATCATGAATGGGCGTTGTTACAAGGACAATAGTGAAATGACAAGATCGGGATCAGATATTCTCGATCTATATTCACCGAGGTCAATTATAATTGGAAAATCTATTTTGGGTAAAATTCCCAACGTCATTAAATCACTTGAATTAGATCCAAAAGTAATGATTTTAACAGGCCCCAACACCCGCCATATTGTTGGAGAGGAAATATTTAATGTTGTTACTGATCAGGGAATGGATTG
>JAEOTI010000759.1 GCA_016839955.1 Candidatus Hodarchaeota archaeon
ACTAGTAATGAGTATACTGAGGATATTATAAATGCGCTTAAGCCTCTAAGACCATGTACAATCGCGGGACAATTCACTTCAAAGAAAAATGTAATTCTGAAAAAGAATGGAAAAAATCTAGTGATCAAGAAGAAAGAAGATATTTATTCTAGGCTATTTTAAAATATCTTTCAAATTCTATGAGTTGACTTTGATGCCAAAAAGCGAAAAAACTCAAGATCCAAGGAAAATTATTAGTTCGTTACAAGATGCTATTCAAATGCTTGAAGAGTGTAAGGAGTTTGGTAAACTAATCCCAGAAGTTGGATCTAATATGGTCTACGCACTTGAGAATGCAAGAACAATAGAGGATGTAGCTGGGTTAACCGGGCGTATTATGAAAGTAAAAAATCAAGCGATTGCTGTTGGGGAAGTTGAATTTGGCTGGGCAAAATATATGGGATCGGTAATCCTTACTGCTTTGACAATTGATAAAGAGAAGAGGGTTGCAATAGCCTTAAAAAATGATAAGAAGATAGTGTCGGCATGCAAATCTCTAGGACTAGAACTGATCGAATTCGGGGATAAAGCACCAGAAAGTTATGTTAAGGAGAAATGTGTTACTCCATTTGCATTATTGACATTAAAAGAAGTCCCTGATGGTATTTATGATCATGGTGATATAGGGATTGAACCCCTAATCATATTATTTGGAGTTGAACCGTTAAATCTTGCTCAAACTGTGTGCAAAGTAGCTAAAGCGGTAGAGGATTGAAGAGACTTGAAACACAAAACTGTTGTGCTTTCGGGGTTTAATTCGATTTCTGGATTCTATGATTTTTGGTATGATACTCCTCTTGGTGCGTACGCGGATCGAGTAGAAAAACGTGCATTTAATAGTTTTTTGAAAGGTTTAAATCCAAATTCTTTGATACTTGATCTTGGAACTGGCACTGGTGTCCTTTTACAGTTTTTACTACAAAAAAGGTTTGAAGTAATTGGAATTGATTTTTCTAAAGATATGATCAAAAAGGCAAAAGATAAAATTAAAAGAGAGCAAGGAACACTCATTCTTGGTGATATTGAAAACTTACCTTTTCAGAAAGGGGCTTTTGATATTGTTACAGCAATGACTACTCTAGAATTTGTTAAGAACGTTGAAAAATTACTAAACGAAATTTGGCGAGTCCTTAAATCTGGAGGACAGTTTATCTTAGGCGTCCTTACATCATTAAGCTCCTGGTCCTTTGATAGGAAAATAAGAGGATTAGTTTCAGAAGATATATTTTCTTATGCTAAGTTTTATACCTCTTTTGAACTCATAAAATTGCTTAGAAGTGCAAATTTTAATAAAATCGATATAAAAAGCGCCGTATTTGCTCCCCCGTTTACTCCTAAAAATTTTTTCCCATTTGTAGAGAAAATTGAGCAAAGATTCATGGATTCTTTTCTTTTTCGAATGGTTAGCGCATTTCTTGCAGTTAAGGCGACAAAAACTTGAAAAACATTCAGTTTTTACTGATTATTGACACTTATCATGCTTAGGGTAAAACTGGATAAATAAAATAAAAAGTGATAAAGACTAACGCCTTTTCCCTTTTTATAGAATATGTTAGTGTACGCGACAGGTGCTGCGACAGAAACGCAGGTAATAAATTATATAACCTAGACAAATATCTGCTTTAGTAAGGGTTACTGTTGTACTTTGAGATACTATCTATTTTCGTGCTTTAAATCTATGATGAATCGAAATTCGAACAATATTCCAGTTCTTTATCAGATCAGATTCGCAGAAGCTATGATCCAAATTTTATTGCAGAATTACTTCTCCACACTTGTGGCAGAATTTAGTCCCAGCAATTACCTCAGTCCCGCATGCTGGACATCTATTTGGCGCATCTATACGAGTCTTAATCTTCATTTTCTCTCTAATCGCAACCAATTGTTGATCATATTTCGTTTTTAGCCTTTTATAGGTTTCTTCGTTTATCTCTCCTTTTGCCAATCTCTCATCCAATGCTTTCACAATGCTTTGCGTTTCACGGAGTTCATTTTCTAGTTTTATCTTCTCTGGAATTTGTATTGAGTTATAAACCACTAACGCTGCAACAATAACTGCTATTACCCATATAAATGTAATAATGCTCTCTTCAATACCAAACGGAAAATAAAGAAACCCCATAACACTACGAACAAGAACAGTAATCGTGTAAAATATAGCTATGACCACTGAAAGATGCCCAATCCAAGCAATGAATCTTGAGTTTCTTAATGCTTTGCTTTCTTCATATCCTAATGACTTAAGCAATTCCACTGATCCTAGGTCTATGAAGGTGCTGAATACCCCCCATCCTGCTAAGAGTATGACCAATGCTATAAATTCTATAAAGAATCGGAAAAGACCATATAATTGGTAATAAATACCCCACTCGGGGATAATTGCAGTATGAATTATTACTAATGCGACCAAAAATATGACAAACTTAGCGACATTGCGCCCCACATTTGATAATTCCCTTATATTCTTCCCTCCTCCGAAAAATCATGTTAAAGCTTTCCTTACGATTTTTTAACTCGCGAGTCTTATTAACTCTGGTTTTCTGGGATAGATATAGTTGTAAACATTTCATTTAGGTATCAGGATGCCAAAGAAGCGTTTCTCTTTGGACTTAAAATAATGTAGTGCATAATTTGATTAGTTTTGGATTATTATTAAATTATATTATTTATAATTATCGGAAAGAAGACAAGTAATTTATTTATAGTATGATAAGTATAAAGCACACTATTTCATACAATATATCAATTCTAAATACAATATCAATTCTAAATACAATATCAATCATAGATTGATATAAGCGGAGCGAGAGGGAAATCAATGAAGAAGACAATAGGCGTTTTTTCACTTTTGGCTATATTGGTTATGTCCATTATACTTGTTTCTCCTTGCAGAGCAACGTCCGCAAGTGACAATTATAGATTTCATAAAGATGATTTCGATCCATATCTAGCTTTCTGTGATGATATGGATGTAACCTCTTCGATGGACGTAACTATTAGGGTCAGCGATAATTGGAGATTTTGGCCAGGACTAACAAGTGACACATTGACAGTATCTGTTTCACCAGGCTCTACAAC
>JAEOTI010000760.1 GCA_016839955.1 Candidatus Hodarchaeota archaeon
GGCCCGATTATCTCATTCCATACCATTAAGAAAAGAAAGGGCGGTCTTCCTCTGGTCTTTTTCAACGTTTCAGTAGGCTCTGAATGTAAAGAAGTGAGCAATTCCTTTTCAATCCGTTTCGATAAGGATTTCAACCTATTTCCTCTTTTAATTTTTCCTGTAATACTCGCTAAAAGGTCTTCATCCCTAAAGGGTTTGGTAATGTAATCATCAACCCCCAACATCTTACCAAATCGTATGTCTTCGGGAGAGTCCTTAGCAGTGAGAAAGATAAAGGGAATTAGATTCCAATCTAAATTTTCAGAAATATTTTGAAATAGTTCATACCCATCCATTTTTGGCATCATAACGTCACTTAGAATTAAGTCAGGAGGAGTTTCAAACCTATTTAACACATCTAACGCTTCCTCTCCATTTCTTGCTGTGAACACGGTATAATCGTTATATTGCAAGAGTAAATTAAGGTTCATTAAGACATCCATATTGTCTTCAACAATTAGAATTTTTGATTTCACCTTTCAGTTCACCTTTTTAGTAATTTTGATACCCAGATTCGTTTGATTCTCTTAATGATTGAATAATTGTTACATTTAATGTTAATGAAGAGAGTAAAGGGTTTCATTTATCGATCCCCCTGTCAGTTGTTATCTCTCTGAATTGTACTTCAACGAATTTATTTAGCTCATCAAAGAAAGCTGGATCAGATTGACAATAAAGGTCCAGCGATTTTTTTACATCCCGAAAACGAACCATGTAAAAATCCGATTGAGTTAATTCATTTAATGTGGACAAGAAAAATGCTAAAGTTTCCTTTTCAATGTGATCTTTGATTAGAAGGTTAATACATTCATCTGACACACGAAAATCGTCAAAAAGGATGATTGAGAGAAGAAAGAACATGATAATTTTTTGGGACGGTTGTTGAGAAACCATATTACAACCCCAAAAAAAAGAAATGGGAGGAGATGTCTAATTTCCTCCTGGTGGAGGGTCAGGATTGGCTCCAACAGAAGTCAGAACCATTGCTAACACAATTGTTATAGCAAGTAATGCAACCCTCAAAATAGTATGTTTTGATGGTCTTGATAGGTTTATTTTTCCTCGAAGCATGCTTTTACCTCTCATAGAGGAAAAACACAGCAACGTAAAAGGACTACCACCCGTTTTATTATCAATTTTAATCAAAATATGATAATAAAATGACAAGTAATGGTTTTGAAGCTTTTAATGGAAAGATTTCATTTAAGGTGTATTCTTAGCAACAACAAGAACAAGATGGGATAAAAGTTAAACAGATGTTGTTAAAAGGGAAGAAGAAGATAGAATGAGAATATTATCAATTCTAGGAATAAGTCTTTGATACATCAATCTTCCATTTTATAAAACGATCATAAGATAAATCGATTTGTGTTGAAAAACCGTAATTAGATAGTAAACTAAATTTAAAGTAGAATTCTTTCACCCATGAGGTAGGCAAATAGATTAATCCAGTTATAATGGGTTTTGTTTCTTTTTTTGGATCCCCTAAGTCATAGAATAGCCAAGAAAAAGGAAAAGATTTGAAATGCTCAATTATTCGCTCAACAATAGAAGCTTGAGTTTTAGGATCGTTCCCAATGATCGAAATCCACAGTTTTATATCAAAGCCAAGGTTTATTACATAGGAAAATCGTTTTATTAAACTCAGATTAGTGATAAGGTCCCATGTTTTTCGGATCGATTTTTCATTTATCCCACTCCTTTTTGCTACTTCAACATTTGTTAACCCCCAATATTTTCCAAAAAGACCGAGAATTTCTAAATCAACCGATGAAAGTCGTTTTAAGTCATATTTAGGTGTTAGATCAAGATGAATACCATTATTAAAATTAGCTAAAACTAGTTCATCATCCCA
Source organism: Candidatus Hodarchaeota archaeon (assembly GCA_016839955.1). The sequence continues at coordinate 1,895 of JAEOTI010000760.1, forward strand.
ATTCATGATAGACAAAATTGGTGGCATCATCTTCCACCTGGACTCAATTGAGGTACTTAAAGAAGATAAATTAGAACCGAGGAAGGAATGTGTAATATTTTGCCAGAAGATGGTGTCTGATTGATTTTTAATTTTATGATAAATGTCTGATTTAAAATATGGAATTTGATAAATTGCCATCCAATATTTATCATGGGTTAATCTATTAGAATTTTCAACACCTACATTATAGGGGATACTTGCTAGGTTGTATTCGCTAGTGGTTCTTTTATTTCTTTTACTAATTGAAATGAACGTTTCATATCCGATTTTTGCCATGTCGATAAAATAAAGGTAATATAGAATATAAGATTCCTCTAATCTTTTTGTTCTTCTCCGATAAGTTTGAGGATCACAGTTGCATAATTGAGCCAAGTCTTCTATTTTTGGTAGTTTTCCCAAGGTACCAGTAAATTTGTTGGACGATAATATCTGCAAAATTTGAACATCATTTTTATTCAATGGAAAGTTGAACTCCCTAGTTGTCCTATCTAAGTAGAAAAGAAATTCAGGAAGAGTTTTAATTCTATGTAAATGATGGTGCTCGTATTCATCTGACCTTAAGGATTCAAAAACAAGTATTTTGTGTGGGACATACATTACCTGTCCAGTAGGAGTTGTTAGTTCGAAAGAATAATATTCGTCTAAGCTTTTAGGAGTATGATTGATAACATCAATATAATCCCCCCATTTTTCAATAAATGGCTTGGTGAATTCCTGAAACAAAGAGTGGCATACTTTTCTAATTCTATTAATCTTCTTAACACGGTGATCTCTAATA
>JAEOTI010000761.1 GCA_016839955.1 Candidatus Hodarchaeota archaeon
AATAGAATATCCATTTATCAATCCAGAAACTTTGGTTAATTCTAGAAACAGCGATTGTTGTAGTTTCTAGAAGTTGATAAATTCCAAAAACAATATTCAATGAAAAAAATAATCCTAACAAGAGGAATATTAGTACCCAGAAAAATGTCATTAAAAGATCGCTAGTTCCAAAGAAAGATGTAAAAGTTGTAATTTGAAAGCAATAATATACTATTACTAAACAGAGAAGGCCATAACAGATATTTAAAATCCCGGTTTGACGAGCACACTTCGAACGTGTTAAAATTAACTCTTTATCATCGTAATATTTTAGATAAAGGTGATTATTTCCAACTATTTTAGAATTCTGAAGATTTATCATATACTTTAGTTTAAAAAAAATATTATTATTTATCCTTTCCTAATTCTCGTCTTTTTATTTCAATTTTAAAGGTTCTTAATTACTGATTGAAGCTTTTTTCGTACACCTTGAGCTATTTCTTCAAGCTTCGGATTTTCAACAGCTTGCATGGAAGCTATTGGATCAACTGCGGAGACTTCCACCTGACCTTTCTCATACTCTTGAACGATTACATTACATGGCAGCATTGTACCAATTTTATCTTCAGATTGTAAAGCTCGGTAAGCAAATGAGGGATTACAAGCACCTAGAATACGGTAGTTACGGAAATCAACATTAATTTTATTCTTCAACGTAGATTTAACGTCTATTTCAGTTAGAACACCAAATCCTTCTTTTTTTAGTTCCTCAGTCACTTTGGTAATTGCTTGGTCAAAATCAATTTCTAATTTCTTTGTAAAGTAATAAGACACACAAAAAACCTCCGAAAAATACTCGAAAGTCATTATATTTTTCATGCTAGATAGTATATGCTTGTTATTATTTAGCCAAAATCATTTCTAAACCATCTCTGGAAATACTTCACCAATCTTGTTAAGAATATCTTTAGTGTTTATTTTTTCGTACATTGCTTTTCTAATAAGGGAAATTCCACGTTTTGTTCCAAGAAAGATCCCCCCAATTATGATCTCATCCTTAAGAAATAGTTTCACATATTCGTCTTTATTCTCATTTATATATTTCTTTTTTTCAACAAATCCTTGATGTTCAGTCACTAATTCACCAAATGATGTCAGGTAAATATCTGTTATTTTCAAAGTTGTACTGATTTTCGATCCATTGTAAATTTTACTTCTTTGAGAAACCATATTATTAGCTGCAATTTTCCCTTGTTCCTGAGCAGGCGTCCATAAACCATAAATGATTCCTTTATGTTCCGCAACATCCCCTGCTGCAAAAATGTCCGGTTTACTCGTCTCGAGGTAATCGTTAACAATAATACCTTTATTTGTTTGAAGTTTAATTTTTTTAGCAAGGTCTGTGTTACATCGAATTCCTACGCAGGTTAGTACGAGTCCCGCTGGAATTTCTTTCCCATTTACTAAAGTAACTCCTTGAACGTAATTATCACCCGTAAGAACTTTCACTGTTGAACCCAGGTGAAATTTTATTCCTCTATTTTCAAGTATTTTTTGAAGAATTGTCGCTCCTTCTTGATCTAGTTGTCTTGGAAGGAGGTAAGGAAAATACTCTACGATTGTTACAGATTTTCCTTGATTTAAAACCGAGTTAGCAATTTCTAATCCTAAAAGACCTCCTCCTATGATAACGATATTATCAGTCTTACTCAATTGTTTACGGATCTGAAAAGCGTCTGACAATGTTCGAAGAGTGAAGAAGTTTTTTAACTCAGTTCTTTCCATTGGTGGATAGAAACATGATGCTCCAGTTGCGATTAACAATTTCAAATAAGGGTATTCTGATTTAGTGGTGTTAATAGTTTTATTAGTGGGGTCAATCTGTGAAACTTTCTCATTCAAATGAAGTTCAATATTGTTAGATTTATACCATTCCAAGTTATGAATATAGACCTTTTCCTTGGATATTGTCGAATCCCCAAGGAAATGTGGAATTTTAGGGCGAGAGTAATGGGGAAACTCTTCATCTGAGAACTGAATTATCTTTGCTCCATTCAGATCTCTGTTACTGAGTTCTCTTACCGCTGCTATGCCTGCGGGTCCATTTCCAATAATGAGATAATCCAAAAAACAATTCACAACCATATAAATGGAAATTCCAACTTTTTCAATTATTTCTATTGGTCAAACCATAATAAAATTAAGAACAATATCGCTTCATCATATTCTCAGACACTTCAAATAGGAGTGAGGTAAATATGAGTAAGAAAAAGGAAGAAGATTTATTCCCTATGCATAAGAAAATGGGCCCTACTCTCTTTAATAAAACCTGGGGTTATCTAGAAAAGAAAGATCGTACTCCTGAAGAGGACGATGCAATGATTGATTGTGTCCATGCCTCCCGGTATCATTGGCGAGAGATAATTGCAAATGGGGATGGCACAGAGGTCAATCATGCACGTGGAGATTGGATTATCTCTCGTGTTTATTCAGTACTCAATAAAGCTGAGCAAGCTATTTATTATGGTGAAAAGTCCCTCAGAATTTGTCAAGACAATGATATTGGAGATTTTGATCTCGCGTATGGTTTCGAGGCAGTAGCACGTGCATATGGAGTAACAGGGGACAAAGAAAAGTACGAAGAATTTTCCAATAAAGCTAAAGAAGCTGCAGAAAAGATCAAGAAGAAAGAAGATAAGGATTGGTTCATGAAAGA
>JAEOTI010000762.1 GCA_016839955.1 Candidatus Hodarchaeota archaeon
AGCTTGAATACGTTTAACAGATTCAAAATTGGGTGCCTCTAACTTTAGAATTAGTTGAAATTCTGAAAAACTCGATGCACCAATTTTTTGAGCTTTCACAAAAGTCTCAAAATCAGGAAATTGTCCCTTTTCAACAAGTTTTGCTTTCTCAACATCAGGAGCGTCTACCCTTTCCACTGCTTGGAGTTCGGAGAAGTTTTTTGCCCCAACTTCAAGTGCACGAAGATAGGTTTGATGTTCTGGAAATCCTCCTTTTTCGATCTTCTTAGCAATATCGTAAGATGGAGCTTGAAGATGGTCTATTAGTTCAAGTTCTACGCTATTAGACGCCCCAAGATCCCTAGCTCGTTGATAAGTAGGATAATCGGGAAATTCTCCTTTCTTGATTGCTTTCTGAAATTTCTTAGCAACTGGGTAATTTGGAGCCTTGAGAGTTTTTGTTAATTGATACTCAGAGTAGTTACTTGCCTCTAATTCCATTGCTTCTTGGAATATACTGAAATTGGGGAAGCTACCCTTCTGAATTTTTTCAACTGTGGGATAATTCGGTGCTCCTAGCTCATCAACTAGGAGTAGTTCTTTATACTTCCAAGCCTGGAGTTCCTGACCTCGTTTATAACTCGGATAATCCGGAAAACCACCTTTCCTGATTGATTTCTGGCTTGCTTTTGCAGTGAAATAGTCTGGTGCATTTAAATTATCTACTAACTCTAATTCTCGTATATTAGAGGCGCCCAGTTCTAATCCCCGTTCATAAGCACTAAAATCTGGGAAATCACCTTTTTCTACAAGTTTAGCAATTTCGTAATCGGGGGCTCCAGTTTCCATTACAAGCGTAAATTCTTCAAAATTTTGTGCTTTAACTCTCTGTGCTTTTAAAAAGGTTTTATAGTCTGGAAATTTACCTTTCTTTATCTTCTTTTCGGTTGCTTTGTCAGGTGGTTCGAGATCTTCTTGAAATTCAATTTCTAGAAGATTGAATGATTCAGATACAAGTTTTTCCAATCTTTTTTCATCAATTAAGCCATTTTCTAAAGCTTTCTGAAAAGAATCAAAGTCTAAATACCCACTTGCTCGAGTTTTTAATGCAGCTCGATAATTAGGTGCTTTTGTATCTCTAATCAATTCTAAGTGTTCTATTGTTTTAGCTCCTACTTGTTCAGCTTCTTTATATGTTTCATAATCAGTGAAATTACCTTTTATCATTAATTTTGCAACTTGTGCATTTGGTATATTGGGATCCTCTTCCATTAACTCCATTTCTTTAACTAGGTCACCGATCCCATCTGTTAAAACACCCCATTGGATCTTTCCTTTTTTGGGAAGATCCTCTTTTTCTTTTTCCTTCTCTTTGTCTTTTCTGAACACAGATAATCCCACTAACAAGTAAATATCTAAACTACGATTGCCCCTCGTTTTCTTATATCCTCAATTAAAATCTTAGGTTTAGTAGAGAATTGGTTAGCTTTCAAATATAACCGTGAAAGCTGTTTTAGTTGTGTAATACTGTCTGGCAGTTCTGTTAATTTGTTATTGTAGAGATCTAAAACTTTTAATTTTGATAATTGGTTAATTTGTTGAGGTAATTCTACTATCTGGTTAGAATTCAAGTTAAGATAGACGAGATTACTCAGCCTACAGATTGAATCAGGGATTTCGACTAAATTATTTTGATAAAGAAGAAGCTCTTCTAAATTATTCAAATGACTAATGTTTTCGGGAATTGCATCAATTTGATTTTTCTCTAAACTCAAACTCTTCAAATTATCTAACATATATAATACATCAGGGATTGTGCTAAATTGATTTCCCCTTAAGTTTAATACTTCAAGGTCTGTTAAATTACTGATTTGATGAGGTAAAGAACGGAGTTCTTTTGCCACCAGACCAAGCCCAGTAACTCGGTTCTTTTTTACTGAAAACCCAAATGAATTCCATTCAATATTATCAACACAGGGTATTGGTTGACCTAATACTTGTTCAAGATCCTTTAGGACAGTTGCTTCGATTTGATTGACTTTAATTTGGTTATAAGTAGCAAATAATTCCTTTTTTCTGTCTTCTTCCATTAAATATGTCTCTGCTAAACTTTTACATTGTGTAATTGATTGTTGAATATTCTGTATTGTTGCCTGAACTTCTTTGAGTATTTCTTCTTTTCTTCGTCGCAATCTTTCAATAGTATCTCCTTCAAGACTATTAATATCATTCTGAGCTCGATCAAAATTATTTAATACTCTTTCATAATCTGAGATTAGTTTTTCAAGGTTGCGTAGAACTAAACGAGATTGTACCCCCTCTTTTTGGAAAGTTTGAGAGATATACTTCAATGATTCAAGAAGATGCTTTTGATTATCATTTTGTACGCAAATTGTGTCTAAATCATGTTCGATTTTTTCTTCAAACATATGCTTTTGATGTTCTATTTCTTCATCCAAAACTTTTAATCGGCTTTGAGAATCATTAACCGCCTGTAGATTATCTTTTATAAAGTTGAGAACATTGTAAAGAATTTCAGTAACAAATTCTTGGTCCTCTACTTCTCCTAGGTAATTGGACCATTCTTGTAAAAGATATTCCAGTTCTGCCTGCATCTCTTGAATAGTACTTAATTTTTGTTCATTTAATGCCTCTTCTGATAAAATAGTCTGGAATTTCTGATACCGGTGTACAAATTTATTCTTTCTTGCTTCTAGTTGATTTCTGATCTCTTTCCATGCAATTTCTTCAGTATGCCAATCTTTTGCTAAGATTAGCTCGTACTCTTCAGCATTGATACTACCTTTATCATCAATACGCCCCTGAAGTTTATTTCTTACTATTAGATCTTCAATAATTTCTATTGTCAAGGAGACATCCACTTGAGACTTATTTGCTAACCTCAATACTGGAATGCGCCTTTTCTTATATATTGACTCTAGAAGATCTATATTCTTCATAATCTCCATTTGGGGGCTTTCTGAAAAAACTTCTGGCTCTACTAAAGAAGGTGTAGGTGTTTCAACAGGTTCTTCTTTACTTTCGACTAATTGTCGAAATTCTGGATGACTTTGGACAAGTAACGTAACCCATGCTTTTACTTGAGAGGGTACTGTTTTGTTTTTATCAAATCTCTTCCAAACATCTCGAAGTACATGGGGTTGACTTACGAATACTGTCCAGAACCGAAGATAATGACAATAGGCTTGCTGAATTGGACCTGTGATGACTAATTCAGGAAAGGGATTAAAACCACCTTTTTTAATTTCTTTTTCTTTAATTAATCCTGCTGAAAGAAGGTTTGAGATGGTTTTTTGATCGTCAAATGACGTACGGGTGAGATATTTTGTACGCTCTAAATCGTTCTCAGCAAATTCAGCAAGAATGGGGTGATCAGAACTAATTACTCCTAAACGTTTCTCTAGAGCTTGGAAAAAGCGAGAATCATCTATCGTTACTAAATTAGGAGGAGTTTGTTCTAGTGCCAACTTTTGCACAATTGCTTGTAAATAAGGATAATTTAGCTCTTGACCCCAATTTTCTTCCCATTTCTCCAGTGGGGCAATATCCAGTAATTTTTTCATAATTTGTTGATATTCATGATCAGTGTATGTTTTTAAACTGATTCCTCTTTTCCAAATAATTAAATCGAGCCAACCACTTTCCTGTTTGTATAATCGATTTTCAAGCCAATCATATTCCCTGCAAGTAACAAGGACCATTACCCCAGGCAATTTTCGAAGCCCTTTAATAATCTCGAAGATAAACCACCTTTGTTTATCCTCTTCATAAATTTCATCAAAACCATCAAAGATAAAGAGCATTCGTATTGATGGATCTTTTTTGATAACTTCTTGTAATCGCTCAAAAACCGTACTAATGCCGTAATATTTAGGATTATCTAGAAAATACGTCTTAATTTCTTCATGAACTGGTCCTCTAAGAGAAAAATAGAAAACAGGAAACTCTTTTGAAAATTTATCACCGATAGCAGCACCACTCCATGTTTTTCCCACCCCTGCTTCGCCCATTAGCAAGAATACTTTGGCTTTCGGACTTCCTTTAGCTGCTTTTAGTTGAAACTCGTCAAATGCAGCTTCTACATCCTCTCTTGGAACATAATTTTCTGCTGAGAAGTTGATATCACCACGACTGTTTTTAATTGTCATAGCTTGATTAAAGACACTCAAAGCCATTAATTTTGGAAAACTAAGAAC
>JAEOTI010000763.1 GCA_016839955.1 Candidatus Hodarchaeota archaeon
AACTTGAATGTGACTTTCCCCATCATAGGGGTGTTTGTTTTGGTATTAGGCATAATCTAAAGCAGTTCACCCCGCCCCTTTCATTCTTTCGGTTGTTTCCCTCGAACTCCGAAAGTTGAAAAATCTCCTGAATTTTATATTGAATATATATACCCCAAAACCATAAATCCAAATCCCAAAAGTCTTAAATACCAATACTATAATTATCCAAATATAAATGAAAAAGATATAGACAAATATCAATCAAAAAAACTGGGGATAAAAAAAGTTGGCGATTTTAGAACCACATGTAGTGTCCATGGGTACCTTATTATCGAATCCAAGGGAATCCTATATAATACCACCTTATCATAGATCTTTTTCATGGACAAAACATGAATGGGAAGCTTTATTTCAAGATATTAGGGCTCTATCCCACTCTAGTAAACACTTCTTAGGTATGATTATTGTTGCTCCTAATGGTCAATATAAATTTGGCCTGAATACGTTTCAGATCGTCGATGGACAACAGAGGTTAGTAACAATTCTAATTTGGTTAATTTGTTTCCGAGATAAATTCAAAGAAGATAATAGAAATGACCTCGTCAATTATATTAATGAGAAACTGTTATTTGCTAAAGATTATCACCTTGGAAAGGAGATAGATATCCCAAAATTGCAGCTTGGTAAGTTTGACAACCAAATTGTCATCGAAATGTTGTATGGAACAAATATAGACTTTAAACACGTCATTGTTGATTGTTATAATTACTTCAAAGAAAGGGCTTTTGATGAGAGATTATTCAAAAAAATCCTAAAGAATACATACGTGATTCACGTTAATACATCCTCAATGGTTAATGATTTTAATCTTTTTAACACATTAAACAACAGGGGACTTAAATTATCCCAAATTGATTTGGTAAGGAACACTTTTTTACTGAGAACATCACTAAATCAACAGATTTTCGCAAAAACAAATATTTTATGGAATAGAATTAGTGATAAGATAAAAGATGAAGAACTAGTTAATTTCCTCCAAATTTATTTTCTTTCTACCTTGAACATAAAATTATCTTCCTCTAAATTATATAAAGAAGTTAAAAATATCTTCAATAAAGCTGATCCTTATAGAATTTTAATTTATTTAAAGGATATGGTGAATAAGGCATCAACTTATCAAAAAATTATTGAATTGTCTTTTAAATCGAAAAAGATTAATGAGGCACTTTATAGCTTACAGTTAATCGGAGCTCGTCCTAGTTACCCTCTCCTACTTAGTATTTTCCCGTATTATGAGAATCATTTTATTAAAGAAGAAGAAATCCTCTATATCCTGAAAATGGTCGAAATCCTGCATGTACGGTGGTGGATATGTGGATTTCCGCATTCACAGTTAATGAAAACCTATAATAAGGTTTGTAAAAATCTAAAGAAGATGAAATCATCAAAAATCGCTTCTTTAACGAATGAAATTTTTTCCAATGATTTAATTCGATTTGTAGATGATCAAACATTTAGAATAAAGTTTATTAATTTTAATTTTCCCTCGTCAAAAAAGAAAACAAAATATATCCTCTGGAAACTTTCTAATCCTACTGGTGAAACAAGTTTAAATATCAATAATATCGAAACAGAACATATCATGCCCGTTTCGTTAAATTTTGAATGGGAAGAGAATTTAACTGCAATTAAAGGAATGACATCAAAAAAAGTTAAATTACATCACAAAAATTTGAGTAATAGAATTGGAAACCTCACTATAATAAAAGACTCGTCGAATAGATCAATGTCTCAAAAAAAATTTTGCGATAAAAAGCGATATTATTTAAAATCAGAATTTTCATTATCTAGGGGTTTAAAAAACTACTCGAACTGGGGATTTAACGAAATAATTCAAAGAACCAATAATTTTGTTGAACTAGCGTTGAAAATATGGAAATGGAGGAGATTAAAACAAATTTTACCGAAATCAACTTGATTTGAGGTCTAGAACAATGATTCATGAAAAAGAATTAGAGAGAGCGAAAAAGATTGAATTCAGAGTTTCTTGTCTTTACCCACTGTTAATTGGAGATGGCGCTCCTTTAATCTCAGGATATGCTGTAATTAACGGAAAAAGAGAAAATACTGTAAACATTAATCTCTGTACATACGGACATGCAATGTCAATCATGGAAATGAATAAAAATCTTATTAAAAAAGGTTCTCCTTTTATTCAAATTCCATATTGTAATAATTGTTTCAATAAGGAATCCATTGGAGTATTTGATGAAAGAAATGATGCTATTCGAGATATATACGGTTTTCATATAAGGAGGCCTAATGAAACCGAGGATGGTTACTTTGACATAGAGATCGTTAATAAAAACAAGTTCATTAATTATTTGGAAAAAAGAGATAAAAACGAATAATTCAAAAAAGGGGAAATTTCATTTGGCAATTAATAATGAATTGCTTAATCGTGCTCTTCCTTGGTTAACGATAATCGAAAAGATGGGAAGACAAAAATCTTACAAACCAATTTTGTTATTATCCGTTATAGCGGAAATTGAAACAGGTTTCATGACTGAAAACAGTATTTCTTTAACAGAATCAGTTTTACGACGGTTTATAGATTTCTATAAAGAAATTGGAAATAAGAAAGGGGAGGATCAAGCTTGGTTACCGTATTATTACCTGAAACGAGACGTTTGGAATCTTCAATGGAGAAACGATTCTCCAAGAAAAAGACCTAGTACTAATAGGGCAGTGATTAAACATATCAAATCTGCTTCTTTCAAAGGAAGCCTCTTTGAACTCCTAAAAGATGAATCAATACGTGATTTGGTAAAGGAAAGACTTTATCTAAAGGCAGAAGAAGATATACGGTTGAAAGATCCTAGGAATAATGAAACTTTCAACCCACCAAGCAATATAGCAAGTATTTTGGTGAAACATTTTGGGCAAATTATTGTCCTCCCAAAAGAAACACATATTCCTACCTCTTCGGATCCAATTACATTAAATTTTGCTCAAGAGAAACTATTACAAGAATTTCTAGCTAATCGTTGGGAAGAAATACAGGAATTTCGATCAAGAAATTTACAAATATTTGGTGGACCAGATATAGGTATAGAATATGATACTAAATCTGCTGGAAGAATAGATATCCTCGCAGAAGACAAGTTTTCAAAAGATTTAACTGTCATTGAATTGAAACGTGGTATAAGTGGGGAGCAGCACTTGGGCCAACTATTACGCTATATGGGCTGGGCTAGAACGAAGTTGGCTGGCCAAAAGAAAGTTTTTGGCTTATTAATTGCATCGGGTTTTCAAGAATCAATTAAATTTGCGATTAAAGAATTAAAAACTGTTTCTTTGATGGAATATGATTTAATCTTCAAGCTTCATCAACCAAGATTTTGATAATTACAACCATTATTTTCTCTCAAATCGTTAATTCTATTGAAGATCACCACGATCATTGAGAAACTTTCTATTGATATCTATCCAGATATTCTAAAATTACTGATTAATCGTCTCCTTTTCCCAGTTGTCTGGTCCCCATATTTCTAATTTAATATTTATTTTTTTAAGGATGGGTACAAACGATTTTGTATCAATAGATTCTATTCCAGTCACAATCATCCGTTTTTCTGGGTAGAATTCATGGTAAGTCAGCAATTGACCAATTGCTTTTTGAATGTTGTCACGGGATAGTCGATATTTAATTTCATAAATTGAGTCTTCGGTTAAAAGATTAATTTTACCACCTTCGCATCCCACCTTCCTTTGGATGTTTTTCTTCCCTTTCCTTATTAATTTCATAAGGAGCGCTTCCTCAATATCTCGTTCATTTTTCGGTTTCTTTCTTTTCCCACCAACAGTACTATAATATTCCCTGGTATAGATTTCTCGTTGATCACTTAACCAAGATATTGCTTTTTCTTCTTGATCCTTTGTTAATAGCTTAAGATTCCTCTCTATTTCTGAAATTCTTTCCCTATAATTTACATTGATTTCTAATTTATTGACTTTTTCTTCCAAATCACTAATATCTGAACGTAAAAGACGATTTATCGATTTTTGATCTCTAATAAAATCTTCAATAATTTTCTGCACAATTTCCATGCCTGATTTCAATTTCAATCCCCTAATCTAGATTTCCTTATAGTAGTCATTAGTTTCTAATCTATTGATTCTTTTTTCCAGAGCACTAATATCTGATCGTAAAAGACGATTTATTGTTCTTTGATCTCTAATAAAATCTTCTACAATTTTCCGCACAATTTCCAGGTCAGATTTCAAATTCAATCCCCAAGTCCAGAAATTATTGAAGGTATTCATAAAAAGGCTTTTTCATATTTGATAAATTTTGTAATTTCTCGACTTGATTTCAAAATTTTATCTAGTTCGAATTTTTAGTGACTGGAAGATCTTTAAGGAAAGCCGACTTTTGTCGGCATTTGACTAAAAATGAAGACTACTCGTCAAGCTTTCCAAGCAACTCTTCGCACTCAGCTTTTTAATTCTTCTGCATTTCGTAAACGCGAAATTGCCGCCCTGGTCACCATATTAACGGGTGTGATTGGGAGTCCGACTTTCAGTCTGAATAAGGTAGCAAAACGAGCTAAGCCTGGTTTCAGTCGAAATTTTTTAGCCAAATGCCTGATGAAATACGCTTACGTGCAACGAGCTCTAGCAAACCAGTGGCTCACCGAAATCGTACCCAAACT
>JAEOTI010000034.1 GCA_016839955.1 Candidatus Hodarchaeota archaeon
GTTCTGATCTTACGGATTGACCGACAAAATTTAATGTTTGGCATATTATTTTTGTCGGGAGAACTCCCTTATCATTGTTACGGTTGTCCCTTTTGGGGAAAAAAAAGAATTTGCAAAATCATAGATTTCAAGAAGTTTTTAAATATAAAAGACCAATTGTGGAATGGGGAAATTAAATGAGAAAATTTGGTAATTTTTTTGATATTGTTTTCAAGTTTATTTTCATTTCAACATTTTCAGGGGCAATCCCCTCATGTTGGAGCGGCATCTAGCCTGAAATGGGTTCAAGGCCCTTCTTTACTCATCAATGACACTGGTTATGCTCATGTCCATGATGGAAAGATATATCTTGTTGGTGCAAAATCTGTACAAGTATTCACAGAAATATCACCAATCCCAGGAAGACTTAACATCTATACATCCAGTAGGACATATCAAAAATGCTACAAAAAAAGTTAGAAAAATTGTATTTTTTCAGTTCTTATCATTTTAAATTCAGCAGGTCATATCTACTCAAGCGACTCATGGGAAGATTAGATCTAAAATCGGGTGATAAGCTTTATACAATAATAAGCTTTTTCGATAATAAAAGGTGTTTACTGTGAAAAAAATCACACTGGAAAAATTTTGTGTCCAAAACTACTGCTGTATAGAGGGTAGTGGATGGGTTGGGGTTATATGTGAGAGATGATGAAAAAGAGACAATAGATGATATGCACAAAGATAAAATCTATTTTCCAGGGACATCTAAGAAGATTTTCTTTTCCTTAGATTCTTTAAAAGAAGTTTCTGAAATTCTATTCATAATATCGCAGAGGGGGGAATCAGGTATTCGTCGTTTCTTAATATTATTATCAATGGCTTGGAATTATAAACCTGAACAATCATTGACTATTAGAGAAATTCAGTCTTTAGTGGAATATCATTTTCCAGGTCTAGTAGAAATTAGATCTTTAGATTTAGCAAAACTACGTTCTCTTAATCTTCTGATAGAAGGAAAATATTTCAATACTTACATATTAACACCAAGAGGAAATTGGATTGCATTTATTCTTTCCCAATTATTAGCTACATTACCTAATTCGGACTTTTGGATGGCAAAAAAAAGATTTGATATGATATTATCTTGGACAGGAGAGGGAGATGCTATAGGTGATTTTGAAAGTCTACAACAACTATTGAGATCAATTATTGAAAGTATCTACTTGAATTACCGATCTGATTCCAGTGAAACTTACGGTGAATCACTTGAGAATCTTAGACGAGAGATAATAGAACAAGTGGATATCCATTTGAAACCCACAACAAATGTAAGGGATTTCGCTCCATTTAGTAGATTGCGTCAAGAATTAACTGAAGCTTTTTCAATTGCTTGGAAACGTGAATCTGATTCCATTAAAAGAAAAGTAAAACTCTCAGAAGTTGGAATATATCCTGATGATGTGCTTAACTATCTTAAATCTACATCTATTGATGAATTAGCTAAATTAATTGATTTTTTACCCTTTTTATGCCTTAAATCTTTGCCTATCATTACTAACACGAATATTCTCAAATGGTGCGTTAAGGAAGAAAGAAAAGATTCTCAAGAAGATTCGGTGTATAATGAAATGCACAAATTCAATGTTCCCAAAATAATTGAGGACATTAATGAAATCCCAAAGGAATACCAGCCAAATCAAGAGTCTATAGAAAAACAAGAGGAGGTTTATAATCGTTTGAGTCAATCTCAACCAAACAGGATATACAATCTTATTAAAAATAAAGAATGGGAGGAGTCTAATGCAATTATAAGAGCTATTAAAGATTTGGAGACTAGGGGTGTCATTCAAGTTGATTTAGATGAACTAATACAGGAATCAGAACATGATGAAATTTTAAAATTTCGAGATGGTTTGATCTCAAAAAAGTGAGGTGTTTTAATTGAAAATATTATTACCTGATGACTTTTCAAAACAAGAAATTAAAGCAACTAAGTGTTTTTTCAACATTTTAGGCTATGTAACAAAAAAACAAGATGAAGATGTTTTCTTGGTCAGAAATGAAAGGTCTCAAGATATATCTAATAAGCTAATCACTTCATTAGTAGCTTTGGTATTCAATGATGGCAGAGGTACTTCAAAAAACAGACTTGCCAATATTTTAGGTAAAGATACTGATGATCTCCTAGAAAGATTAAAAGCTCTTCTTTCCTATTTTTCAATGGATCTCCTATCGAATGATAACAATTTCATAATTACTGGTGATAAGAAATTTGCAGATTTTATGAAAGAAGAATTAAATATGTCTGAGAAAGCTATTTTAGTATACATACTAATTTTGTTTCAGATTGAGTCCAATGTTTCAGAATTATCACTGATAAACTTCGTTAAGAGTTCTTATGGATATAGTAACAGAGAAATCAGAGGTTTTTTAGCAAAATTAGAAAGTAAGAAATATATCAAAAGAATCACGACTAGTAATGGAAGATTTATTTTATTAGATTGGAAATCAGAATTTTCTGACCAAATTAATGACTTAAATTCAAAAATCTTCTCAATTCTAGAGAATTGGTCATTAGGAGAGGAGAAGACATAAATTAGGGGTTAAATATGATCAAATCAGTTTCATTAGTAAATATCATGGGAATAGGTGATCCTGGTATCACATTGGAGTTTTCAGAAGATCTTAATGTAATGTACGGTGATAATGGATCAGGAAAATCATCAATCTGGAACGCAGTCTTAGTTGCACTTGGAGGAACATCACGAAGATCCAATGATTTATTATTGAGAAATGGAACAGATTTTGGGTTTTCTGAAGTCATATTGAATAATAACTCTAATGGAAAAGACCTTATTGAACATCATTTAACGACAGGTATGAAAACAATTGCTTTCAAGGTAGAATTTAAAAGATTCATTGACAATAATCAAAAAGAAAGAATTGTTCGATCATATAAAGTTAATGGAAAAACGAAAAGTCAGGCAACGATACAAGAGATTTTGAAGAAAATCGAATTTGAAGCAGATGATCAAGCCACATTTATTGCATCTGGTCAAACAAAGAGTATTCTTGATAGTTCACCTGTTTCTCTTTTAAAGCATTTTGAAAGAATCTTGAAACTACAAAATATCAGGAAAGATTGGGATAAAGATTTAATAAGATTAGAAGAGATTAATGTAGAAACTACTAAGATCAATACAGAGCTTTTAGAGAAAAATGCTAAGCTCAATCTATTAAGAGGTCATCAGGAACGATTTGAGAAGAAGCAAGATATCGAAGAAAAACTAAATTTGGCTATTTTGAATCAAAAAAAATCAGAACTAAATTTAGCGATAAAAGACCAAGGAAAATTAGAAGATGAGCAATATAAACTATCAGAACACATGAAAGGCCTTAGGAAAAAAAGAAAGGGATTTAAAGAAAATGTAACTAATCAGAGTGATGTTATAGAAATACTAAATGGGAAATACAATTCAATAAAAGAAAGATTGGAATCAAAATCCAATAAGATCAACAAATTCAGTATTCATTTAGGTAAAATTTTGGAACAGTTTGATAAATTGAATGAATCCCATATTTTAGCAAATGAGATTCCACATAATATGGATATTCCTGATGTAAAGCTTTTGATTAAATCTCACGAAGAAGAAATTAAGCGAATAGATATAAAATTAAATTCCATAGCTAAAGATATAAAGAATAATAAGCAAATAAAAAGCGATTTAGAGAATGGAAAACCCCTAACTGAATCATCAATTGCATTTCAGAAAAAATTAGCTCATCTAGAGATTTTAACTGAACCTTTTTATAAAATCATAAGTTTCAATGATAACACCCCAAGAGAAATGAGACTTTTAATAGAAGGAATACTAAAAGATCTTCGTTACTCCCTTGTAACTGGAAATAAAGTCTCGAATAACATTGAAGATGTAAAAAGAGTATTTAAGCATACCAATTTTGAAAATTATCTTATTAGTTTACCAGAAAGAGATAAATCATTCTCTTCTTCTTACAATGACTATTTCAAGTCTTTTTACAATTGTAAATACAAAGATTTATCTGAAATTATAAATGAAGAACTGATAAAAGCAATTAAAAATGAAAAATACAGTAATGAAATAATAAACAATGATGGAATTATACAAGACGGGGTGGGATATCGTAATATCTTCACTGATAAAATTAAACCCGTTATTGATTGGGAAAGACAAGTCAAGACCCTAGAAGTTGAGATAAAAGAACTTGAAGAGCAATTAGAAGCCAAGAAAAACATAAAAAATGAAAAATTCGCTGTTATTGACAGTTTCAACGAGTTCAGAATATTACTGGTCAAATGGGATAGTAAGGCTCAATTATTAAAGGAAATTGATGAAAAGATTATCGAGAAAGAAACTCTGGAGAAGACTATTGCAGAACATACTATTGAACAAATAAGAATACAAGGTGAATTAGAGGCAATTGGAGTAAGACTTAAAGAAAAGGAGGGAAAAAAAGAACGAATTAAAGAGAGAATTCAGAATATAAATGCTATAATTAGTGAGAAAGAGGACCAAAGTTCAAGAAATGAAGCTGGGCTAAAGATTATCAAAAGAACAAGAAAAAAATTGGAATTAGAATTTCCTGAAGTTAATCTATCCGAACTTCATATATTAGAATCTCCGAGCTATTATGACGCTGAATACAAAATTTTGAAAGATAATTTTGAAAAGATTAAAGATGCAAAAGACTATTCTCAAGAGATCAAACTGTTAGAATTCGAAATTGAGGAATTTAAAGGGAAATTGGACCAATGTAGGGATGAAGTAAGTAGATGGGAAGATAAAATTTTATCCTATATCAAGAGATATCGGTTAGATTTACAAAACTGCATTAAGAAACTCAACCACAGATTTAATGAACTTATGAGTCTGATAGAAGCAAATGGGAAGATAAGCTTAATTGGAAAGGCAGATACGACCACAGATAATCTTGGAATTGATCTAAAAGTTCGATTTTTTGAGGGTTCAGAATATCATTCGGCTTTAGGGGAGAGTATCTTCAGTAGTGGTGAAAAAGCCGCCATACTAATCGCTTTTATTGTTTCTGTCCAAGAAACTTTTCTGAAGCATACATTTTGTTTTTGGGATGAAATCTACGAACGAACAGACCCAATAAGGACAGAGGAACTAATGAAGATATTAGGAGCAAGCAGGATAACCTATCTGATCATATCACCTCAGAACATATACCTCAAACCTGCCAAAACAGTTTATCTCGTTAGAAAAAGAGAGAAAGGCAATCCAAGTTTTGTTAAAATACCAGAAGCTATTTTCAAAGCAGATATCACTTCAACAAAGATTCCATACTACTTAGAGAAGAGAGATGACAAATAATTTTCCAATGTAAGCATTGTTCAAATCAATTTGAAGCCACTGATAAATCTTTCACTGTTTCTTACGAAACCGAGAGGAAATTGAATTTTTATGAGGTTTTTGTAACTAACAAGTATGTAATTTGTCCTAATTGCGATATCTTTACTACTTTCAAATTTAAAGTAATTCGTATTATCTCACTAAGGGATACTAGGGATATAATTGACCATACAAGGTTAAAGAAATATATACAAAGAAGAGGATTTCTACACGATATTGTAAGTACTGTTTTGGCATCACGAGCCAATTGGACAAGAGAACGAACACTGAGAAAGGATCATTTTTCAGTAAGTCAGCTTCAGAATAGTCTTTGGGGATTGTATAACATAGGTTTAATTAAAATTAAATGCACTTTGACGAATAGTTATTGGAAAATTAGAAAGTATTTTTCCCTCGATGACGAAAATGAAGTAGATAGAAATATACTTAATAAAAATGCTTTCATTTATTCAATCACACCAACAAATATGTGTACAGTTATATTTAAAGAAACTTTAGTTGAATCGCCTTTTAATTTCAATTTACTAAAACAATCGATCAAAAATCTTATCACTACTTTCTTACAAGATAACGTTGAAACCCCTATAGACAATAGATCAATACTAATTCGATCGAAGTTAAAAGACCTGGTTGTACTTTTAAATGAATTACCTGACAATCAGTTCTTCGATTATTTCGGTTTAGTTAAACAACCAAATATTCTATTAGAATTTATTAAATTTCTAATGGAGATGAATAGATTAGTCGATAATGGAAATATTATGTTTACTCAAGAGTTAGTTGAATCTGCGAAAATATCACCAGAAAACAGATCAAAATATAGAATGTTGTCAAAAAAATTTCTGAATTACCCTCTTATTATATTCAATACATTTCGAAATCGAATTTATGGTGAATCAAATATAATAATATCATCTGAAATCTTTCAATTGATTATTTTCTTGGAAGAGAACCTAAGAGAGTTGATTGTGAAAAAACTATCCCAAAAAACATGGAATTCTCCGTTTCATCTTTGGAAGATGCTTCCAGAAAGCGTTAAAATGGGAAGTGCTAGTCAACGGACATTTAACAAAAGGAAAATGCCTAAAAAAGAACATGAACAAGAATTACTTATAAGCACTGAGTTTAATGATCCTATTGACTGTTTACGCACAATTCTTAGTAATTCATACTTCTCTGATTTAGGAAACCTAGTATCACATGATCCAATATACGAGGAATTTTTCTCTGAGATATTTACAGACTTAAAAACTTTAAAGAGAGTTTTTAAGAATTTAACCTTGCTTAGAAACAATATTATGCATTCACATGTTCCTTCTGATGATTTTATTTCTTTAGGTCTCTCGGGGGGTTTTGAAGTTTTAACTGGATTATATACTTCTAATCCAAATCTAATACTAAGCCCTATTTAAGCAAATTTCGACAAAAAGGATAAGGAAAAAATATCGTTCGAAATATGTCTTGGTTTTGTAGCTGACCTAACACAGTCATTCAATGAACTCGTTCTATTAATGTTTCATTAATGAGAGGAAAAGCATCTTTTGTAGAATAAAGATTCAAATTTTTAAACGACTGGATTGTCCATTTTACCCAACTATAATCAAAAAGATAGTATAACTCACTTTTAGCAGTCTCAACTTCTCTACTTATCGGCCTTGGTTTATAAATTAATGGATCATACTTTTTTATCAAAAAATCCTGCCTTTCTCTCGATGTGGGGATGTTTAAACACTGAACTAGGCACTCAAGTAAATGAGTAACATGATGGCGATGAGCATTGGGAAACAACTGCCATTTATGGTTATAGTAGAGCTCGATGTTTTTGAAAATTCTTTTGTGGACAAATTCTTGACGAAGTTTCTTGATTGTCCAATCCCACGGAACATAATAAATCTGATAATTCACTTTAGTGAAACGACGTTGAAAGTGCTTTCGATTGATTTCTCCATTAACTATCGCTTGTGCTAAAATTAATCGAGTAATGATTCGGCCAGTCTCCTCAAGATCAAGGTGTCCTGATAAACCAGGTCTATCTTTTGAGACATGACTAAAGATAGGGACAGTATTATACCCTAATCCAAGCTTTGAATTCCATAATCGCAGGTTATTCCGTAAAGTTCTATTCATAGTATTTAGTGCTGTATCAAATGGTGTATAAGCTGCATAGGGTTCATTTGCCTGTCTAAAAAGCGGATTAATTATTCGTGCAATCATTCTCCCGTACGGTTGAGGCAGCATCGGATCAGTAAGGGATTGAGCTTTTTGAACGAACTCCCTTACTCCTTCGGCAAAGGGACGGAAAAACCACGCTTCGAACCTTGATCTCTGCTTGAGAGATCCTTCATAATTGAAGTAATATCGATAAATCTGCTCTGAACTGCGATAAAGTAGTCGTTTTAGTCGAGTAAGTACACGAAAAGCGAATTCCGCTGGCAATGACTCTTCTTGACTTAATATTAACCCGTACAATTGTGATGTTGCGTTTAACACAGATAATATTAACCCCAACATGTGGATTTCTTGCAAAATGGGGCGTACGCCTTCAAGTGAAAGTGCTTCTTTAATTTCCTCTTCAGGATCGGCTGAGATACCCTTAGTTGATTTATTATGTACTTCAACACCCCAATCATGCAAGATAGGAGTTAATCGTGGTTTCCCCACATTAAATATGGAAGCAATTTTATTTAAAGGAATAATTTCGGGATTGGGTATTCGTGCACGTTTCCGTGGGTAACATATATTTAATAAGGGAGGAGGAGAGTGAAGAGAGAGAATATGAGCTTTATCCTCCAACTTGAGAATTAAATTGTGTTGTCGAAAATTAAACTTGATGTGGGGATGCTTCGATATTATAGGAAAAAAGAGGTTTGATTTTCTCTGGGTATCAATCCAGTGAATGGTTCTGAGATCATATTTTGTTATTTCACCTCTAAAGCTTGCCACATAGAGAGAACTAGGCTCTCTTTTCGGATCATAAGTGATTTTGTCTGAATCTTGAATAAATAAATATTGTTTCTGCTTGTTTTTTCTTAATCTAGGAATTGGGGGATCTACTTGAGGAAAATAAATGTGCGAATCAAGTAACGAGGGAGTTTTGCGCAATCTCAGGAGAGAATCGGTACTAATATATGAAATGAGTAATGCTAAATCATGAATAATTGAATGATCTTTCGAAAGAGAGATTTCTATGAGATGTATGTCTTCTTTTAGATGTTTGGTCCACTTATATCTCGTTTCACAAGTGCAGTGGACTACATTATGCTTATTCGGAGGTGATGAGAAGTCTTGATCACAATGGAGACATTTCAATAGAGTTGAAAGTGGCCATTCAAGTAAGACTGGCTTTAATGACCGAAAAAATGTACAAGCTACCTTG
The DNA here is from genome assembly GCA_016839955.1 of Candidatus Hodarchaeota archaeon. The sequence continues at coordinate 8,773 of JAEOTI010000034.1, forward strand.
GTTGAGAACTGGCGGTTAGTTCGTTCTTTATAAATGAGAGGAATTTTCCGTTTATTAATTGCATGAACAAGAGTGAAAAAAAGACAGTCCTTTTTTCTCAGATCAAAATAAGAACAGTCTTCGCAAGTGTAATTTAGGTAATAAAACCATGGAGAAATCTTGGGTTCAATGGTAGCACATGGAGATTTCTTGATTAAGACGTAGCATGATTTATTTTGCTTCAATTTTATCTTGTGTAGGATTAATTTTTGTCTGAGAGCAGTTATTTTATTTTTCACTCTTTCTTTTTGAGAGGGAGTAAGTGTTGCGAATTGTCTTGGCGAGGGAGTGCCTTGAAAAAACCGTCTCACTACTCGGACATAACTTTCCTCTGCGATTCCTTTATGTCTGGTTGCTGCAAACCGTGCTTTGAGCCGAATTGGAAAATAAGGTAGCTCAGGTCTTAAATATTCTTTATCAACCTTTCGTTCTAGCTTATTAAGCCATTCGTGAATATCTTTTAAAGCTCGAGATAACGCATTACCCCAGTGAACGGTTCGTTGAGGAAGATAAGAAGGGGGTTTGAACGAGACTTTTTTGAATTCCTTAATCTTATTTTTGAAATAATCATCCGATTTAAGATGGATTTCTTTTTCTTGGCGAAAGAAACTAATGATCAGGTCATTAACCTCATCGAAGAGTTCTTCAGCCCTTTTTTTCTGTTGACGATAAGTATGGATAATCACAGTATGTAAAATGGTCCATTTCGTGGCAGAAAATCCATAGAATTTTGTAATCTGGAACAACCATTCTGTACTCGCAAAATAGAAAGTTTTGAAAAGCTCTTCTGACATGGGGGGTTGTAATCGTTGGGAAAACAATGGAGGAAGTACCTCTTGCATAAATTCTCGAAAAGAATAAATGAAAAGCTTGTTTTCTAAGAACCATCTTCCTAATGTAGTTATTTGAAAGTGATGACGATCAATCAAGCCTAGATACCGAAGTTCCTTGACATAAGTAGGTATCTTCTCTAAATATTTTTTCGATATAAACGATAAGATCCAATAATTCTCAATCAGCTGATAAAATTCTGCTTTATGGCGTCGTTTTGCAACCAAGAGGAGAATACTTACAAATAATAATTCTTGTTGCTTCTGTTCTGAGTTTAATGACTCCAAGTGAAATGGACAAGGAGGATGGTCGAGTATGCTCCTAATAGCTGCCTCTTCTATTAAAATCGGTCGAAAAAAACTTACATTCATCTTAGGAGCAAGATGTCTTATAATAGCAATTAGATTAAGTAAATTCTCAATAAACGGTTGGGGAACCCAAGGGATTAATTCATCTCCCAAATCTAAAATGATTCGATTATAAGTTTGTAATAGCTCAGTGTTGAGGGTGTGTATCTTATTTATCGGAAGAAAAACAGGTGTTAGTTCTCTAGGATACTCAAGATAGGATTTACTTTCGCGAAAAGCCTCCCACATTTCTTCTTCAAGTATGTCCGAAATAACAAGCACTTTTTGTTTTAATGAAAGTTTTAAAGCAATTAAAATACCCAGAGTAAGACGATGAATGTTGAGCCAAACGAGTTTTCCTTCTAGATCTTGTTTGAGCTTATCAATCTTGTAATGCTTCTTATCTAGTGGAGCACCTGAAAATAAGAACTGTTTTTCAGGAAATTTATCAAATTCTTCGGTAATTTTTTCATTCTCTCTTTTGGATATCGAGATATCTTCTCGGAATTGAAGGTTAATATCAGCTGCAGATAATATTTCCCACTGGGTCTTTTTAGAATCTGTTGCTAGACCTGTGTCAGGAGAAATCTCTGGCTGTTTCCCTATCTGTTCAGCCAACCAATTATAAAACACAGAGTTTTGAGGATTTTGAGTAAAAAACCCATATCCACACCAAAGGGTCAATAGAGGAAGAAGATGAGTATGAAATTCAAGTAATAGATCAAGTTGATAACAAATTCGATCCAAATTAATGAAGATCAGGCATGTTTTTGGGATTTCAATATCCGTTTTCGCAAAGAAAGCATGTGCTTGTTGCGGAGTAAAACCCCAGAATTGAATTAGTCTGTCTTCCTGTTCAAGAAGGTAAAACCACCCTTCAATAGATGAAATGAACGGATCCGTTAATTTAGGATAAAGATGAGAAAGTAAGATATGTTTACTTAATATCTCTTTACCTGTTAATAAGGGCTTGATGTAAAGAGGAGTAAGGATATTTTTGTCAACATCACTGAAAATGAAAATAAAACGGTCAAATTCGTTGAAATGTAAGTGAATAAATGACTGAAGAGACGATTGATTAGTAGAAAGATTGGGTTCGAAAGTGACATGGAAAAGATCAGGGGGATGGACAACAAAAGGGATCTCAAAAGGGAAAGAACGATTCTGAGCTGTGATTTTCTAAACTTCCATCTATGACGTCCATTGGTAAAAATATTAAGGAATTACCTGTTTTTTGTGTTTCAAAACTATTTAAAGGAATATAGTACTCGTACTATTGGATATTATCTCATTATGAGGATATTCATTATGTATTCAAAATTGAATAAAAAACTTTCTCCTGTCTTCTCTTCAATAACCACCCAAGAACTAGCTGTCAGACAATTATTACTTCAGGCTAAGATTCCTTTTACATTTCAACAAAAATTTCAGCTGAGCGACCGCTATTATGTCATTGATTTTTTCATCAAGAATATCATTCTCTTAGAGTGTTCTTTCAGTACTATGTACAAAGTAAATACCGCATTTAAACAGAAAGCCATCCATCTTGAAGCTAAATGCGTACAGCTCAAAAAAGATTATGGTTATCCTTTCTTAGTACTGTTTGAATCTATAAAACCTGTTTGTGTTAAACTTTTAGCGACACTTCACCGTCTAATGCCGTCTGTTGATCGCATCCTCACCTCCCGACTTCACCTTCTCGAGATCTTACTAAGCCAAAAAGATCTATCATCCTTAGTACCAATTACAAATTCGGCTGAGGTATCTCCTAAGAACATTTTACTCTCGAAATCAACCAATAGTCACGGTATTAAAAACACAAAAAGTCCTAATTTATTATATAACAGAAATTCTCCCTCTAAAGCGGGAAGTAGAGTTCATCCATATTTTTCAGAAGAATTAAGAAATAATTCTTATTTCTCACCTTCTCTCTTTGCATCTAAAAATCATTCATTCAATGTGAAAAAAGAGTTTCATGAGAAAATCCACCAAACAATCCCATCTGGTTATGAATAATGTCAAACTTAGAACAATTAAATGATCTATATTATGAATGTTCTTTTCCGATAAATAACTGGGTGATCGGAAATGATCTTTTTACCAATATAGTCTCCCAAATAGAGTGCTACATGGAAACACTTCGACAACTCGATAAATGGAAGCAACAAGGACTGCTTCTCGAAAAACCTACACTAAGTTTGACTTCCACTTTGATTTTTTGGGTTCACAAATCGATAATAGATACTGCATTGCAACTATTTGGTGTTCAGGGAGGGTTTCGATTAGGTAAGCTCTCTGAATGTCTCCCTGATTCATCTCAGTATAACAGTAAAAAGCAATCTCCACGCCCTAGGCGCGTTTTACTCGATATAGGCTGTGATCACCCACGTCTTATTGAAGAATTAACCTCTCTAGGTTTAGAAAGGGTACGCTTATGGGATCACATAGCCGATCTTTATCATTATGAAATAATTGAACTTTGTACTTCACAGTACATCGATCTGGTTGTTACTACGAA
>JAEOTI010000764.1 GCA_016839955.1 Candidatus Hodarchaeota archaeon
AGATCTTCCGGTCGCTCAAAATTCGAACTCGATAAAATTTCAAAATCAAGTCGAGTTCTTAATAATTTATCTAATTAGCATAAAAAATAAAAGGATAATTCCCCAAATTTACCCCCTCTCCCTCGAAAAAAGTAGAACATAAAGTACCAACTGATTGTAAATCATCATATTTTAACGTAGCTAGTTGAACTAAGAAATCAGAGGGCACATCATCCTTTAGGGGTAATTTCAATTTATGATGTGAAGTAGCAATCTCAAAATAAAGAATTAAAAATCGAATTTTTTATTGGTACTCGTTAGAATCAATTTTGATTGTTAACAACTGTATCCTATTAGTTTAAAATTTATCGAAACCCATAAGAGATACTTATATTCTAATCGAAGTTAATTATGGAATTAATACTTTTATCTTCATGAAATAGGGTTGAGAGAACAGATTTACTTTATTTTTTAATAGTAATTATGCTCAAATATTATGAACATATTTTGAAATGCTGGTTCGTAACCTTTAAAAAGGAATTTTCTATACGAATTTTCAGAGAACGTTCCATTATAAAGGTAGGTGAACAAGTATTTGTCTTTTGATATAACAAAACGTGCAAAAAAGGTAATAAGTCAATATTTTACTTTTCTATCCACAGTTTGCATTCTTATTGGTTTTTTTCTATTCATTTGGACATCTAATGATGATAGTTGGATTGGAAACGAATTTTACCAAAACTTTCTCAGACAAATTGCAGGATTCTTAGCGATTTCCTTCTCCATAAGTATAATTTGAGATTTATTTGGCAAAAAAAGGTTGTTGGATGTAGTATTAACAACAACACGTCTTTCAGATGAAATATCTTTATCAGGTTTATTAAGTATAATTGAATCTTTTCCAGATTATGATCAATGGAATGAACACTTTGAAAATAGCAGTGAGTTGGATCTTTTCTTTTCATATGGATCTGCATGGCGGTCACACCAGCGATTTCAACTTAATAAGTTTATTTCTAAGAAAGGTAATAAAATTCGTGTTATTATGCCAGATCCAGATGACCAATTAACTATAGAAGAACTTGCTCGACGTTTTGATTATGATCCCCATAAGCTAAAATCAAGAATTGAAGAAACAAAGGAGGATTTTAAGAATTTAGCATTGAAAGCTTCTGAAAATGGAGCCAGTGTGGAAATCTGGTATATTCCAGCAGCACCCGTCTTCTCTTTTTACAGATTTAATAATATCCTAATCTTTGCCCTTTTCACTCATCAAAAAGACAAAATAGTAAAAGTTCCTTCATTTGTGTGTGAAAAAAGGGGTAGGCTTTACAATTATTTTAAAAGAGAATTTGAAGTAATGATTAATGAGGATAGGAAACTCACTAGAAAGATTGTATGATAAAAAGGAATTCCACTTGAAGATTATCATCACATAAGACTTTAAACTAGATTCATAGGTGCTCACTAAATTTACAGCTTATAGTATATAAGAATAAAGTCTTTTCTTTCAATTTTTTTTATTATGTATAAATTAGAACACAACAAAAAGATTTTAAAAGAAAAGAAAGAGGTAACTTTCTGGCTACAAACATTAAATCAGTAAAATTTTCTTCTTAAACTATATTGAAGATTGTATCATGAGTTATTAGGAATAAATGATTTTGGTTGGTAAGAAAGTTGCAGGGGATTATTATATCCATAGAAAATATATGAATAAATTAGGAGGAGACTGCAACTTTTTATATAATGTTGCTAGGGAAAAATTATCCTTTGAACAGGATAGAGTTTGGAATTTGCTTAAAATTAACCAACGTAACAAAAAAGTTTCTTTCTTAGTATATCCAAATTTTGATACGGAGGCTCATCCTAAATTAAAACAGAGTATAAGTATCAATCTGTCTGTGTCACCTCCGACAATTCGAATCATTAAAGGAGGAGGACAAATACTCCACAGGAAAGAATTATTTGTTGGCAAAGATTACCTACATTATGTAAAATTTGCTGAATTGACAAATAGAGAAGAAGAATTAGGCCTTTTACAAAAGGATTCTTTCTTCAAAGGGAAAAAACTCAGCACAACAATGGGAAGAAAGGAAGTATGGGAAGAATGGCTCAATTTTAATAATGTGAAAATAACAGATCATGAGGTTAAAAAGCTAGATGACGGATAATAGGTACTTGTCTTAAACAATATCACTTATAATCTCATTCCGTAATTAAAGAAGCAATTCACCTCATTAAAGAAAAGTTAATGAGTTTGAAAATAAAAGCAGATCAAAAAACTTTAAGAGAATTAGTACTTCACATTCATATACAGGATTATAACTATCCTGGACAATGAACAAAAAAAAGTTTATGAATATAAAAAATCAATTGACTAATCACTAGTAGATAAGTGTAACAACTTCTTGTCTCTCTAATCAAAAGCTTTACAAATACATACAATGTTCAGGTATTCAAGTGCACATAGTTATCCTGGCCTATGTAAAACTTTCAATTATATATGATGAACAATAAAGGGACTCAAATCAATATCGTACTCATGTTTTGAGAATTGCAAATATTATCAGTGTGAATAGTCATGGAGTCGATCTTTGTCCTGATAAGTTTCGTTGAGAACGAAAATATGAAAAAATGTTTGTTCTACTTAGTTAACGAACATAAAGAGGCAATCATTGATATGGATATTAGAATATCAGGTCTTTCAAAAGAGAACAACAAAGATTTCAAACCTTGGCTTATCGTAGAAAACAATACTCGTGGAATATATCTGATTAAGAAAATAAGTGACAAATTTGATCCCTGGGTATCATTTTGGCTACAATCTCCAGTTTATCCTCATCAAATTCCATCCGAAATAAAAGGGGTTACAAAATGGGGTCCAAAAATCGAAAAGATGAAACTAAAGATAAATTAAATGCTGAAATTCAGGTATTTATTGCAAATGATATTATTAATGTCTTGAAAAAGGATACTAAGGCATCAGAAAAGGAAGCTGAGAGTTTAATTGATAATTTCGTGAGAAAATACGAATAGGGATTAGTAATGAATACATGGGAGTTAACTCTTGAAAATATTGGTTGTTTCGTTGGAAAACACTCTTTTAGATTCAAATCAGGAACTAATATTGTAACAGGCCCAAATGCTTCAGGGAAGACAAGTTTACTGCATGCATTCCAATTATTATTGCCTAAAGAGTCTAATGATATTGCTCCATATTATTTAAACTCATCTTGTATGACTGGAATGGTACAATTAAGAAACGGTGATGAAGGATATTCCGCGGAATTAACTAGGACTTCAAACGGTTCAGTTCGGGTTCGAAAGAAGAAACTATTGACTAATAACGATCAAGTAAACCATCTTGTTTTTCTATCTGATAATCATCAACTTATGGATGCTGTTATCAAAGGGGATGTCAATATTCTAAAAAATTGGTTTGTACAGATAACAGAGTTGAACTATTTTGAGAAAGCATATGCTATTTGTTCAAAATTAGATTCTCATTACAGAAATGAAAAAGACAAGGAATCTAAGAGTCTATTAGCGCAAAGACATCAACTAAGGAAAGAATTTAAAAAATTAAAATTAGAGACTAAAGAGAAAGAATCAAAATTTAGTCAATTCCAATTAGCTGGACTTTCAGAAGAAATTGATCCAATAATTTTAGATAAGTTTAAATCGACTTCAAAGAAGTTAGAAAAGAGTAAGAAAGACCTGAACAAATTAAATACAAAAAAAGTGGATTTAAATTCACTAATTCCTGCTTTAAAAGAAAAAAAGGGGAGATTTGAGGCAGAACTATTAAAAATTGGTGATGAGTTCAGTACTGCAAAAGAACGTATTTCTAAGATCAATGAATACATTGAAAGAAATTATAATGATATTTCCGAGCAGAGAAAAGGTCTAAGAAAAATAAACTCAGAAATTACACGTCGTGAGATATTAATAACAAATTATACTAGCACTTTATCTAGCGATTCGATCGAATGTCAGCATTGCGGGTCAATTTTATCTAAAGAAACTCTTTCTCATAAGCTTGAAAAAATTCAAGAAGAATTGTTCCATTTTTCTGATGAAAAAGGCGTTATAAACGAGAGAGTTCGCGAATTAACAGTAAAGAATGACACATATCAAAAGGAACTACGGAATATAAGGATAGGTCTTCCAAAAGAGAAGAAAGAGCTGAAAGAAGGCATTCAACGATTAATCAACGAGATTGGTCGAAAACAGAAAAATTTAGAATCAAATGAAGAAAGAATTGACGTTTTACAAAAAGAATTTCAGAAAATAAGCCAAGAATACGAAAATCTTCAGGATCAGATTCTTGATCTGTCTGAGAAAAAACAAGAAATCCTGAATTTGGAAAAGGAGGTGAAGGGAGAACTAGCCCAGTTAGAAAAACAATCGAATGAAATAGAAGAGAAGTTAAGTAAGATCAAAACACAGTTATCTTGGCTTAAAATCTATGATAACCGTAGACAGATTCTGAAGCAAATATCAATATTCTTGCACGAAAACATTGTATCAATACAAGAGAATGTTTTAGATCGAATAAACATACATCTTGACAAGATGCTTAGTGACCTTAGAATTCCGTTATTGAGAAGCATCCAATTTGATGACAATTTCAACATGAAAATCACTAGAAGCACAGGGATTTCTGGCGAGTTCAATGAGCTTTCTGGTTTGGAACGAAGATTAATTGCATTAATTGTAGGTTACTCAGTTAAAAATGCCTTTTTAGAAAAGTTTCCTCTTTTTATAATTGATGAAACACTATATAACGCTGATGACACAAGTTTTCAAAGAATTATTGACTATATCGGCCAAAAAGTAGAATTGTTATTAGTTACAAGGTTAGGAGAATCTCACAATTTAGAAAGAGACTTGATAGGTCAAAACAACATTATATTTTGGGAGGATACCCAGTGAGAGTGTTTAAATGGTGTAAAACGTGTAAAATTCCTCTTATTCAATCGACATGCGGCAATTTTTTGCGAGAAAAAGAAATTAAAAAGCCGAATCAGCGAATAATTAAACATGACGAAGTAGATTTTATATCACGGATAAAACCAGTTGGTAAAAAAGAATATCAAATGTACAAGAAATTATTTATTCAAAAAAAGACTGAAGAAGATTATAGTGAGAAAATTAAAAGCGAATTACAAGCAAGATTCCCAAAGATCCTCTATCGAAGTCGCAATTATCTGTATTCTGAAGTTTCAAATGGTCAAGCGCATTTCAAATTGACTTTAGCTCAAAACGACTCTGAAGATGCTGAATGGAAATTAACAAACCGAATTTTAGAAATTGATGATATTTATAGTCAAACAAGACTGATTCGTTCTGAATTCAAATTCGAAGAGTATTTTTTAGAGAATTCTGAATATCGGAAGAAATTAATTAATGGAAATAAACAAAGGCTTGCAACTCTAGAAAAACAAGCAATTAAATTCATAAGAAGGGTAGTTGATAGAAAAAGGGGGCGAAAAGTTGTTGCTTCATTCAGTGGAGGGAAAGATAGTGCTGTAACCGCATATCTGTGTAAAAAAGCGTTGGATGAAATAACTCTAATCTTCTCTAATACAGATATTGAATTTCAAGAGACCATTGATTATGTTAGGCTAATAAATGAGAAATATACAAAAGAAATGGGTGATTTAGTCGAAGTTAAGTCTAAGAACAATTTTCACGACCTTTGTGAGAAATTAGGACCACCTAGTCGGATAATGCGGTGGTGTTGTTCAACTCAAAAAGCTTCGCCTGTAAACCAGTATTATTCGAAATTAATGACTGAAATAGTAAGTTTTGATGGAATTAGAAGGGAAGAATCGAATATGAGAGCTGATTATCCGCGGGAACATCAGAATACGAAGCTCCAACAGCAATATAGTGCATATCCTATTCTAGATTGGACTGAGATTGATGTCTGGCTTTATACTCTATGGCGTATGATACCCATTAATCCCTTATATGAAGAAGGATTTGCGCGTGTAGGTTGTTGGGCATGCCCAAATAATGGATCATTCGACACATTTCTATTTGAAAAAATCTGGCCTGAAAAAGCCAATACCTGGTATAATCAACTCGAAAGGTTTGCAGACAAAATTTCAGAAGAGGAAGATCATAATTACGGAGCAGACTGGATTTGGGATAGTATATGGAAAGGACGACGTGTAAAATACCATAATCAGCTGATTGGGGATATTTCTCATTCTGATTCAGTAGATTTCGATATAATGGAAGATGACGACACTTTTTCAAAACATGTCGATGATTTTTCTCAAGAAACAGCATTTGACAATGAGGGAAAACCCTGTACTCAAACAGATCAAATGATAATAAATTTAGAGACAGATCTCACGAAAGATTCTTATGAATTCCTTAAAATCTTTGGAGTACACCGCCAAGTTAAATTGGGTACTCGTACATTTGTTAAAATCAAGGGAAAGAAATTTAATATTGAATACTTTGAAGGATCGAGAAACCTGAAATATAAAATAATTACTAAGAATAAAAATGAAAGAATAAATTTACGTAATCGTCTGATTAGGCAAATAAACAAATATTTAAACTGTATTAAGTGTGCTGCATGTGTAGGTCTATGTTCAAAGGGAGCAATTGAAGTTACGGGTGAAAAATTTAAGATAGATTCAAAAAAATGCATTAACTGCTTAAGATGTACCTCTGGTGAACTTTTAAAGATGGGATGTGTTGCGATCCATTATAAACCTGATAGACTTCTAATTGATAGAAAAGTTAAGACTTCTTCTTCAAAAGAAAGTCAATATTCAATGGTAGAAGAAGAGTCTCAGATATCAGGTATTAAAACCCCTTAAAACCCTCCTGTGAGTGATATGCCACTCTCCAAGAATATTGGCTATATGCTGTCTAATATTGATTTTTTGAATAAGGGTTTTAATAATGTTAAAGGGTACATTGATTTTATTGAATTACGAGTCTCGTCTCCTAACATTCAAAACTTTATCAAAGTAACCATACGTGACACTAGTTCAAAGGGAATGAAAGATTTTTTTAATAGAGGGGGATTCTTTAACATCTGTCTTCCAGATTTTTACCCTTCTCATGAGACAATCAATGAAAAGCAATTTAGGGAGAGTTTTCGAAAAATTTCTTTGAATTTCATTGAAGAATATAATAATGCACCATCATATTTTAAAAAAAGATGTCTTAATATCATTCTTCCAGTATGTATTGATAATTTTTCTCCAAAAAACCAAACGTTTCAACAGCTTTTTGTTGAATTTTTAAATGAACTTTATAGCCATCCAAACGATATTTCTGGTAAGTTTATTCTAGAATATCGAATAAATAAAAAAGTTCATGATGTTAGAACACATATAAACGCATTTGAGCGTTTTACAAGAAAAATAGAGAGGCAGAATAAAGAAAACCTACTATTATGTATAAATTTTCCCCAATGGTACATCCTTTTAGGGAGGCGGGAATTCCTGGATTTCCTTCGTGGGCTCAGAAAAACTAATCACACCATTCAAGAGTTTCACATCAGCGATTTTAAAAATACTGATAATCAAATAATAACAAATCTCGCAGTTGGAAGTGGAGATATTTCTTGGAGACAATTTCTCCCATTTTTTAGAGAAACAAACCTCTTGTTGGAAACTAATGGTGGAACACCTTCAGTAAAAGGAAGTTTGGCTTATTTAGGGGATATTTCTCTTAAAAAGAGAGATAGAATCGATGGAGACTCTGTTGTAACAGGCTTCTATTTTTCTAGAGATAAGAGATCTTTTTTTCAAACATCTCCAGGAATAAAGATGGCACAAAGGTATCTCTTAGATAAGAAGTTAAACCAAATAAGTATATTGGACTTGGGTTGCGGAAACGGACGGAATTCTTTTTTCTTATCGAAAAATTTCCAAGCTGACGTTCACTTAATTGATATTGATAGAGATTTACTGAACTATGTTCAGGGATTATACCAAATTTTTAATGTCAAGCCTCCCAAAATTGATGTAGTTGATTTGGAGAATCCTGACAATTCTTTTTTTAGGAAGGAATATGATGTAACATTACTTAGTTATGTCCTCCAAAACATCAGACCAGAATATTATTTTACATTATTGGATTTTTGTAGAGAACTCACAAAAGAAATAATGATTTTCGAGATTTACGTGAATAAATCGGTTTACCCAGAAGGAGTTGTTACACAGAGAGGTGAAAATTTTTGGTACGGATTTTCTAGGGAGGAAGTCTTTAAACTATTTGAAACATTTTTTAATGTGATGGGTTGGGAAATAAAGAGGGGGAAATCAAATCCTTTGATGATTTCTTTATTAGGAACCCCTAGAAATAAAATCAAATATGATGAAGCAATGTTCAATAAATACCAAAACGTAACAATAATTGATTACAGTTCACTTAAATCTAAATTAAATACAAATTCAATGAAAGTAGGAAAGAAGAGAAAGAAAGTTGAAAAAATTGAAATAAAGAATCTTGAAGCGATACCACGCATCGTTGATCTCTGGGAAAATTTAACATCCCATTTATTAGCCACTGGTGTTACCAATGACCAGATAAAGATTCTAAATATGAATGTTAAACGAGAAAACTCAATTTTTTCCTTAAAACATCTGGAAAAGTTAGGTGCTTCTCTTTTTCTGACTGCAAGACAACATAAAATACCGATTCATCTTCAAGAAATTGCTAAAGCTATTAGTGTGTCGAAAAAAGATATTTATCGTGAAATCAAAAAACTTCATTTCAATGCAGACTATGAAAAAACATTTCCAAGTTTGGCGGCTTTTTTCGAGCGATATTTCAGGATTCTAAATTTAAATGAAATCTACGAAGGATCTCCGCAAGCGATAATTGATGAAATTAAAAATAATTATAATTGCAATCTATTGGGATCATTACCTCATATTTCTGCTCTTGCTATTGCAGTGCACCTTTCACGGTCTAATGGA
>JAEOTI010000765.1 GCA_016839955.1 Candidatus Hodarchaeota archaeon
GGCTATAACAACTGCCTCAATGTCTTTTCTCTCCAATAGTTTCTCATAGTATTTTTCTAAATCAATGTGATACAGTCTAGAATATGTCTTTCCTCTTTCACGATCTTTTTCGGCAACAGACACGAGCTTGGCTTCATAAAGCTCATTTAAAATTCTTAGATGATTTTTTCCCCAATGTCCAGCTCCAATGACGCCAAAATTAATAGCCATAAAAACCACATATTTTTATTTGTGTCTTACAGGAAATTTCATACATTTTGAGGTTTTTTAAGACATATTTGAAAACTTTTTCGTATTAACATCATTCCATTTTGGCAAAATTCATCAATAAGTAATATAAAATTCTTCCAATTCCGATTAAGACCCAACTTTCGTCCTATAAAATAATTCTAACCTTTTTATTGAATTAAGAATGTCTTGAACAAAAGAAGAGATGCAAGAGATTTTTAATTTCAAAATTGAAAAATCTTTAAAGAAGGTTTTAATCTAATATAAAAAGATACTTCTTTCGATTTGAAAATATACCAATGGTGTTAAAAATTAAGATCCTAGCAATTACACCATTTCCTCCCATTATCAATGGCGGAAGTTTGGCGTCTTATAACCTCCTGTCAAGATTGTCAAGAATTCATTATATTGTGGTTTTAACTTATCAAAAAGGTTTTGTAAATATAGATAATTTGGCTGTACTCGCTGCAAACCTTGGAAGTCAGACAACTATATTCAGAGGAATCTCTTTCATATTATTCTGTTTATTTTGTGGATCCATCGTTTCATTCAAAGGAAAACCTGATGTAATATATGCAAAAAATTTGATGTCCCCTGGAATTTCAGCAACAATATTATCCAAGCTTTTCAGAATTCCAGTTGTCTTACATTCATCAGGAACTGATGTTGAAGCACCTACAATGAACTTATCTGAAATGGGTTTTTTAGGTTCTTTCGGCTCTAGAATTTTATTAAAAATCTTGCACCATGAGATAAGAAATGCTTCGATAATCATAGCAAATTGTCGAGAGGATGCCCTTGCGATTAAAAAATTAGATACAGGTAAGGGTAGTATTTTAATATATAATGGCGTCAATACGAAGAAGTTTGAGCCAGTAAAGGATCTCACAAAAAAGAAAATTCGAAAAAAATTGAGAATTCCCCAAGAAAAACCAGTTATTGTCACTGTTGCGAAACCCCGCACAGAAAAAAGATATGATCGGATTTTAAGACTCGCAAATGAAGTAGATGCGACTTTTATTTTGATTGGGCCAACTTCCGATGATTTAAGAGAATATAATGGAATTCCTGACAACTGTAGAGCTTTAGGCATCGTTTCAAATGTTGACGAATATTTAAAAGCCTCTGATGTGTTTCTCTTAACCTCTTCTAGCGAGGGATTAAGCAATGCAATGCTTGAGGCAATGTCAGTCGGATTACCTGTAGTAACAACGAGTGTTGGAGAAGCAAAGTATCTACTTAATAATTTTGAATTCGGGTACTTAGCTGATAGTCACGAAGAAAGATTAGCAATAATAAATGACCTCCTGAAAAATCCTGAAAAAAGGAGGAAAATGGGTACTATTTCTCGTAATTATGTTAAAGAAAATCACAATTGGGCTGAGGCAACAGAGAAGATTAAAAGAATATTAGAGAAATCATTTACAACCTCTTTTATCTCTTCATTCAAACAATAAGGCGAAATCAAAGCTCTGTCTATCTTATTTGATTTAACCTAGGATTTTAGTTTTGAACAGATTAAGATAGGGGAGCAGGACTCGGAGAACTACATTATTTTTCAGTAATTTTTCTTAGAAATCTCGCAGGATTTCCTGCTACAATAACATTTGGGGGAACTGATTTTGTGACAACACTTCCAGCTCCCACAATTGAATGTTCACCAATTTCAAGTCCACATAAAATTGCTGATCCTGTTCCAATTGATGCTCCCTTCTTGACTAATGTAGGTTCCAATGTCCATTCTCCTTCTGTCAGAAGTTTGCTTTCATTATTTGCGGCACGAGGATACCGATCATTAATGAATTTGACCCCATGACCAATAAAAACGTTGTCCTCTATTGTAATCCCTTCACAAATGAAAGAGTGACTCTGAATTTTAACATTAGCACCAATTTTCACCCCTTTCTGAATTTCAACAAAGGTTCCTATCTTGGTATTATCCCCAATTGAACATTCATACAAATTTACAAAATTGTAAATTTTAACATTTTTTCCAATAAGAACATTTGAGATACATTTTGTTTCAGAGGAGATATTTAGAATTGATTGATTCATTGTCCTTTTCCTTAGTTTTAACAAAAAGATTAAGCTTTCCTTCCCATTTTATGAAATAGAAAGTCCATTATAATTGGTTTAAACATCTGCAACCATGAAATAAACGGTTTCATTTTTGAATAGCCTTTTTCAGTAAAATAATATTTCTGTACTGGGACTTCTGTATATCTACTATGTCTTAATGCATGTAATAATAAGTATGTTTCAAATTCGTATCGATCCATTCCCGTACCATTCAAATCTAAAGAGGAGACAAATTTTCGTGTCATTGCTCTATACCCATTGGAAGCATCGGTTACAGACTTCATTGAATAAAGTGAAATAAAGAATGTGTACAATTTGGTTGTAATAAGTCTAAATAGAGGGTAATTTCGTGAATCTTCGTTTAAATATCTTGAACCTTGAATGAAGTCATAATCCTCACGGATCTTTGCAATAAACTTTGGAATCTCAATTGGATCATCTTGTGCATCACCACCCATTATGAAGATGACATCAAAATTATGTTTCAAAGCATATCTCATCCCTGTTTTGATTGCTGCTCCAACTCCTTTATTTACAAGATGTTTAATGACTACTGCCTTTGAACCTCGTGCTTCATTGTAGGTATTGTCAGTTGAACAATCATCAATAACTAAAATCTCAGATACAAATTTACTTGCTTTGACACAAAGATTCCCGATCTTTCCCTCTTCGTTATAAGCAGGTAAAATTAATAGAGATTTCAATCTAATTTCCTTCTACATCGATTATGATTGTTCTTTTCAATAGTTCAATATTAAGAATCCCTTTCTAAAATCAGTGAATATGGTGACTATTCATTGTAAATCTTTTTCGTTTTTCTAGTATTCTAAGAAAAATGTTACAGTATGTACCAAGTTTCATCATTAAGTTAAAATAATATATTGTGTAGAAAGATCATAATTTGAACTTATTAATAATGACTCGAGTTGCGCTTTAAATCACCTCCTATAAAAAAATGTCCTTTCACCTCTTCTCAAGAAGTTACC
>JAEOTI010000110.1 GCA_016839955.1 Candidatus Hodarchaeota archaeon
ACTGCACCGGGTTCACTAGGCATGTTAGCTCCTTCACCTACTGCCATTACTCCATTATCCACTAATACTTTGGCATCGTCTGGGTTTATTTCATTCTGTGTTGCACTCGGTAAGGCAACATCACATTTAATATCCCATGGTCTTTTACCTGGGTAATATTCTGTGTTAAATTCCTCAGCATATTCCTTTATTCGACCTCTTCGAACGTTTTTTAGGTCGAAGACAAAGGCAAGTTTCTTTTCATCAATTCCGTTGGGATCGTATATTGTACCACCGGAGTCGCTGAGTGAAACAACCTTAGCACCGAGTTCAATACATTTCTCGGTTGAAAATTGAGCTACATTACCCGATCCAGAAATTGTAACTATCTTATCTTTGAAATCATTATTTTTTGTTTTTAACATCTCTTGGACAAAATAGACATTTCCATAACCGGTTGCCTCCGGACGAATTAGAGAACCACCGTATCCGATACCTTTTCCTGTAAGAACACAAGTTCCATGATGATTTGTAATTTTTCGATATTGACCATAAAGAAATCCGATTTCACGCCCCCCTACTCCAATATCTCCTGCGGGGACATCTGTAAATTGCCCAATGTGGCGGAAAAGTTCAGACATGTAACTTTGGCAGAATCTCATAACCTCATTGTCACTTTTTCCATGGGGGTCGAAATCGCTACCTCCTTTACCACCACCCATAGGAAGTCCCGTAAGACTATTCTTGAAAACCTGCTCAAATCCAAGAAACTTAATGACACCTAGGTTGACAGTCTTATGGAACCTAAGGCCTCCCTTATAAGGGCCAATTGCCGAGTTGAATTGCACCCGGAAACCTCTATTTACTTGTAACATTCCCGAATCATCTAACCAAGGAACACGAAACATAATGACGCGTTCTGGTTCAACGATCCGTTCTAGGATCGAATGGTCTTTATAATGCGAATATTTCTCAACAGCGGGTTTTAATGTCTCAAGAACTTCCCAAACTGCCTGATGAAATACTTTTTGGTCGGGGTCTCGTTCCACGACTTTATTATAAACACTTTCTACATAATCAGCCATTTTCAAGCCACCAGAAAAGAGATATTGTTTGATTCTATCATAAATTGCATACTGGTTCTTTTTTGACCTTTCATTGCTATTATACTAGCCAAGAAGTCAGTAGACAATTACAATGCATGCTTTAGATCTTGCAGCATGAATGAGAATTACTTCGAAGGCCAAGGAAACGTTTTTATTGAGTAATATTTAAATGACATTGAAAAAGCATTTTAGTGCCATTAAGAGACAATTTATTTAAAAAAATGTGCCACTTATGGTAGAATTTGAAATTTTTTATACGCAATTTGCATACATAATTAACTAAAAACTAAAAATCAGGTCAATGAAATCAAATATTGTTGGTTTTTTTTAATTTTTTTTTTTGACTGTAAGTTTAAAAAATTGGTTAATTTACACTTTATTCACTTTTTGTTCCCACTTTAACAATTTATCATCTAAATCTCGAATAAAATCTCTAACCTTTTCTTCATCAAGACTCTCACTTTTTTGTGCAAGCGAATCGGAATCGATTAATTCTTTTGCTCGATCCAGGAGTGCAGAATCTTCTGTACTATGGCCTAAAAGACTAAGCTGAGTAACTATTCTTAAAACGCTTTTATTCTGAATATCTTCGTCAGTTATCCATTGTGTTACCTTTAATGCTCTTTCTAGTAAATCAGGATCAGTGATGTTAATAGTTGCTTCTATCAGCTTATTCACTAATGATTCTAAGTGAGAATTTCTTTTTTCATGAGTTTTTTCATCAGAAAGTGTCGTTCTAGTCACTAATAGTTCTGTTATTGTAAGAGCATGCTCAATTAAACGAGTATCTGCTGTTTTTTCCCATAATTGAAAAGTTTGATCTAGTGAACATTGCATAGCTTGTAAAATTTCGTATCCGGAAATACGCAGAAGAGATCTTGCTGCTTGAATAAATAAGTCAATTCTTCCAAGTTTTCCACATGCTGTTTCTAATAACAAGGCAAAATTAGTGAGTAATTCTGGTGATCTTTGGGATTCAGGGTGCTCAAAAAAGTCAATATTTGCCTCTAATACTTTGTGTGGGATTTTCCTGGGATTTTGAATCATATTTATTGCTTCTAGAGATTTAGTTGCTAGGTCAAAGGAGTAATGGAACCAAGCTAAAGAAAAAAAGCCTTTAGAAAGAGAATTAAAGAGATTGTCTCTGATATCGTTAATTTTTATTTCTTTACCATGATTAAGAACTTCTAAAAGAATTTTTGGATTGTCATTCCGAATTCCAATGTGAACCATTCTTCCTAGAGCAAGTACAATAACATGGTCAATAATCTCTGAATTATTACTCTCTAAAGCTATTTTAACTAATTCATGACATTCTTTTTGGAATAATCTCTCATTATAATTTTCAAAAAAAGGTTTAGAAACTACATCTAATTTATTATCGGTTCCAATATCTTCTATAGCTAGGTTAGGAATATTATCTTTCTTAGCAACCTGAGTAGAGGATTTCTCTTTCTTCCTCTTTTTGGTTGAACGACGACGAATTTTTCGTCGAGAACCTTTCTGATGGTCAGATTGCAATATAAACACCTAATTATGATTTTTGTTGGTTTTTTTCCGAAGTAGAATTAAGGTTGGGAAAAATACCTGACAATCGGAGATTATTCAACCTTAGAGTGTTATAACATGTTAATTAAGCTATTAGAATTATCAAGATTAAAACTATGAAAACATCGACAAATACATTAGATAATCTTTATCGTTCCTTGCTTCATAATCATCTGTTTATCAAATGAAGCGTGGTAGTTTTATTATGCTAACCTGCAATGGACTAACCTATTGATTTTGTTAAAAACTTACCTCGTTCAACTAAAGCCCATAAGGCATCTGCTGCACGCTCTGGGGAAGGAAAAACAGGTAATCCATACATTTCAAATTGTTTATTGATTGATGGGTCATCCAAGTTGTAAATAACCATAGGCTTCTCAGGAAATTCTCTATTTAATAAAGCGTAGCGACTTGGAGAGTCACGTGAAACCACTGGTGAATCCGAACGGGGTATTCCCAGGATTCCATGTACATTTGAGTCACAGAGTATGACTCTAGTAACCTCACATAATAAATCCGTCGTTGCAGATCCTGTTAAATCAAGATGAGCAATTGGTTCTCCACTACTCTTTCTTATGATTTCCATTTCGATACGGGAGTTCTTTAATAGTGTGTCGATTCGGTTAGCAGTCTCTTTAGATATTTCAGCAATTCTAAGGCCACGTGCATTTAGTTGATGCATTGCTAAGACTGCAGGACCACCTGTATTAGCTACAATACCTACTGATGAACCTTCTGTTGGCGGCTGATATCTCAAAGCCTTTAGAGAATCAACAAATTCTTCGATAGATTTTACCTTAAGGATTCCATTTTGTCGAAACACTTGTTCATACACTCTTTCATCGCCAGCAAGTGAACCAGTATGAGATAATGACGCTAAGGCCACGTCTCCACCTCCTACTTTAAGAACGACAATTGGCTTCTGCCTTGCTACTTCAGAGGAGATTTCAATGAATTTACGACCATTAACAATTCCCTCTAAATAACAACCAATTGCGTGAGTTTTTGGATCTTTACCCATAAATTCAATGAAATCCGTTTCATTAAGATCTGCCGCATTACCATAACTAACAAATCTACTTAGTCCTAAATTAACATCAGTAAAACGAACTAAAAGATCCACTCCTAGTGCTCCACTTTGAGCAATTATACCAATTTTACCCGCAGAAGGACGCTCTATTGTTGGAAACATCGTATCTATTTTAGAAAAAGAATCCCTAATTCCAATACAATTCGGTCCTACTATGCGTGTATGGCCTCGAACTTCATTTAGTTGGTCCTCTAGGTCTTGTCTCCCAACTTCTTTGAAACCCGCAGTTACTATCACTAGAAAAGGAATTCCTAATGCTGCTGCTTCTTCAACAGCTTTTATTGCAGGACGAGTGGGTATTACAATAACCGCAACATCTGGAACCTCACTTGTCTTTTTTACACAGTCAGTTAGGGATGTAAATGCCTTTATACCTAGAATTTCTCCATATTCTGCAGCTTTAGGATTTATCGGGAATATTCTATTGAAATAAGGAAGTAAATTGTTCGTTAGGATTGCACGACCCATAGAACCATCACGATTGGAAGCCCCCACAATTGCTACAGTGTTTGGGGAAAAAAGTCGTTCAAGGTTTGCGGTCATGGATATTGCACCATACTTTTTCACAACAAAGGAATTCTACTATATCTTTTTTCCTTTGCCATATTTAAACCAGATTCGACAAGGTCCTTCACTACTTACCATACAGGGACCATAAGGCTTGTTTGGAAGACACTTCGTGCCAAATAATCTGCACTCAGGTGGATTTACTTTGCCTAGCATTATCAAATGGCATGAACAACCCGGTTGAATGTCTTTTGATTCCCACTCTAATTCTAAATCATAATTTTTCCTCGCATCTATGTGTTCATATTCAGATTTTAGTTCATGACCGGAAAATGGGACTCTTCCAATACCTCGCCAATCCACTGCGGTGATCTGATACACTGCGTTCATAATTTCTAATGCTTGTTGGTTTCCAAGTTTTGAAACAACCCTAGAATATTGGTTTTCACATTTTGGATTCTTATTTACTATTTGCTTAAGTAATAACAACGTACTAGCAAGGATATCTACTGGTTCAAAGCCCCCAACTACAGTCGCCATACCATACTGATTTGGTAATAAATCAAATGCATCTGATCCAATAATTGCTGCAACATGTCCTGGGCAAAGAAAACCATCAATGTAGGTTTCTCCAAGTCCCATTAGTAACTCAAGGGCAGGTGGAATAAGTCTATGTGAAATTAGAATATTAAAATTCTCAGGTACACCCCGAGCTATAATCGCAGCAACACCAGAGGATGTTGTTTCAAAACCAACAGAGAAAAAGACTATTTTCTTGTTGGGATATTTTTTGGCAATTTCAACAGCATCGTTAATCCCATAACATATCCTGACATCCCCGCCTTCACTTTTAACTTCCCCAAGGGATTTTTTAGTACCTGGAACTCTTACCATGTCACCGTAAGTTGTGAGAATGACATTATTCATTTTAGCTAATTTTTGAGCCTCATCAATATCTTGGGAAGGACAAACACAAACTGGACAACCCGGTCCAGACGCTATTTGTATGTTCTCTGGTAACATCTTATCGATTGCATACTTTCTTAGCGACTGTTCGTGTGTTCCACAAACATGCATAATTTTAATTGGATCTGATAGTCTATCTGCTAGGTTATGTATGCCTCGAGTAATTTTTTTGGCTAACTCACGATCCCGAAAATTCTCTAATAATTCAAACATGAAACACGAGCACCCCTTACTAGAGCTCGTTAAAATAGGATCTATAAGAATAATAACAACAGCTATGTAATAACTAATTGATTCTTTTGTTTCAAATGTTATCAAATGATAGTATCAAACAATTCATTGCAAATTTTCAAGGCAATCTCTCCAAACTATTTAAGGACCACCAATCTATTCAAATATGAGAGGGAGAAGAATGGCAGTGAGTTGCCGAACAGAAGAAATTTGGTTAAAACAAACTCCAACGCTACGAGCATTAGCCCATTCGTCCAAAAACCTCTATAACGAAGCAAATTACATGGTTCGACAATGGCTCTTTAAGACAAATGAGTGGATACGTTATAATACCTTAAACTGGCTAATTAAGGATGTCCGACAATCTAAGAACTATAAGAACTTACCTGCTCAAACTTCACAACAGATTCTTCGTATTCTCGACAAAAACTGGCTCTCCTTTTTCAGAAGTATTAAAGACTGGAAAAAACATCCTGAAAAGTATCAAGGGCGACCAAAACCTCCAAACTATCGGAAA
>JAEOTI010000111.1 GCA_016839955.1 Candidatus Hodarchaeota archaeon
AAATGAAAAAATAAGTATGATCCATTACGTCTGTAATGGATTTTAATAAAACTATGTGATATTTGCAGACAAGAAATTAGAAAAAACATTACGAATTAAGCTGAAAACTTCAATTCCGAACTCCTTCCCAGAGTCAGCATCTAACGAAAGTGCATGAAATTTATCTTCGATTGATGAAATAGTCGTGAGAAAATTATTTAATAAATTCCATCGCTCTTTCTCCATAGTACTAAGCTTTTCTTCTAATTCAGTAAGCCGTTGCATTACTTTGGTAGATTCTAAAGCCATCTTATCCCCTAATAAACGTCTTTCTACCAATTCTAATTGAACTAAATGAGTTAAAAATTCAGAACGATTTCCAAACCTCTTTGTTCTTCCCCAGTATGCATCTACTTGTTCCATCAATTCTTCTTTCATTCTAAAATTAAATAATTTACCTTTTGCTTCCCCTTTCCTTCCTTTTTTTTCCATAAACAACACCTATCTCCTTTTAGTCGATTTGATCTTAGATTACTATTGGTCAATAGAAAACATTCAGGTGAATAATGCTAAGACATTTGTATTTATAGTTTTGCATTTTAAGACGGGAGAAGTGAATTTCATCAGGAAAATGTATCCTGCAAAATTTTTCAACAGGAAACTAGATGGTTTCATTACCTCTGTAAAGACTTATGTCTATCAATTCCAAAAGTATATAAGCTAGATAAGACAAATGTCTTATTGAGATATGATGACAACGATAGCATACGTTCGATTACCTGATGTTCAGAATGATATAATACAAGGATTGGTCAAGGAAGGAGTCTATGCAAGTCGTTCTGCGTTCATTCAAGAGGCAGTCGCAAACCTGCTCTATCAGCGGAATCTCATTCCCAAACTAGAATTGTTAGAAAAAACACCCAAATCCCCGTCTAAAGTCACGGTCGAAGCTCCCTAAATTAATGCAAGAGGTCAAGAACTGATGTCTAATGATTACGAAATCCAAATCATTCAATTTGTTTTAGATAACTGGCTAATTCTCCTTCTAGTCCTAGTGGTTGCTTGTATCTGTATCTTCATAGTAACAACGGTAATATACGAACTGCTTTATTGGATTAAAGACCGATTAACTTCCCTAATCACTCGCAAGAAAAATACGAACTTAATTCCATTAACTGTTACCCATCTGTTTTCTCCTGACCATCCTTTAGGAAAAACGTGTGATGGAGTCGAATATAAGACTTATATCCCTGTGGATGAGCTATCTCTTGATGAGCTTCTTTTGAATGATTTTTTTCTTGATATTGAAGGTTTGAAGCCTGATACTCCGAATTCTGATAAAATTATCGCAATTGATTATCGGGATGACCCCGAAAAACCTCCCAGAAAGTGAAACCAATGAATATTCTCCCCGATTTTGAAGCTTGCAGAACTTTCTTCACAAGCAAAACCGCTAGAGGTATTCGAAGCTACAGTAGGTGTCTTAGGTTTGATAAATGTTTCCACCATGTTTCAAGTTCACCAACCTTCCTAACTCACCTACATCAAAGTAGCATGATAAAAAAGGCTTCCTTAAGAAATCCTTTTGCAAGACAGTTTTTTTCCTTTCATAGCTTGTTGGATTTTTCTGTCCAAAAAAATCGTAATAGCTATCGGTTTTTTACTTCAATTTTTCCGCGTTTTTTCGAATAAAAAGAAGTTCCCAAATTAAAAGAGGATTAAAAAGAAATGTCAAGTAGCATGAAAAGTTTATCACCAGAAATGGTGCAAGCTCTAACTGCAGCTAAGGTAGCGATTCGCTCCACAGCAGAAATGCTTCAAGCTGACATCGTAGATATTTACGAACTAGGTGACGATCCGAATACGAAAGAACCTATCCAGTCAGTTGAAGTCCAAATTCCAGGTGAAGAAGACATTCGCAGATACGTCTTCAAAGGAACTGACACAATTAATCACATTTTTGGCACACCTGACGAAAAAAACCATCTCTCAAATCTTGAATACAACGATGAGGGTGTTCCTATCAAAATGGAAGTTCCTGACGTTGGTGCGAATGATAAGGGGGTTAGATGGTATCAATTAAAGAAAAGTAGCTAGCTTTCCAGATACCACCTAACATATTATCCCCCTCTTCTCTTTTTCTTTATCCTATTTAAGCTTGGTGAATAAAATATATGAGAACTCCTCAATCGCTAAGAATGAGAAAATCTGATGATTACTCCTTAGTGATATTGATTCAATTTTCTCGCCTCTTAGGAAATAGTAAGGTTCGACAGGCATTCCTTTTCTTTTCTAGTCGAAAAGTGAGAATATGCTTGAAATCTGGAAATGAGGCTGTACCGATCCAGATACGCAGGTCATACTCTCCCTGCTTTATCTCGCAAGAGTCAAAAAAAGAGAGGTCAAGCCTAGTACAGTTAGGTGGAGCGCAAATCTATTTCCTAATTTTCCACAAATATAACTTTACGAAAATTAGGATGGATAGATTTGACGAAAAAATCACTCCACACGAAAAAAGGCTTTCCAGCATGGTTATCATCAAACGATATTAGTATAATAAAAAATGACAAACAACCCGAAAATTCTCCAACAGGCATCCGAAAAGGACAGCCTGATTGGCTAGTGTTTGAAGAGAACCCACCTTCTAAGACTGGTTTCAAGAAAGGTCAACCTGACTGGTTACTAGCAGAATTTGAATCCCAATCTTCTTCTTCTAAACAACCTGAGTCAAAACAAGCAAGTGTTTCTACTCGATCTACACAACCTGCATGGTTGTCAGATCCTCAAGCGTGGGAAGTACCGAAACCTAATGCATGGAATCTCGATTATTTATCAAACAAAGAAAAAGATTATCTCAAAGCTCGTGGATTCTTCAAATATTGTAAAGGCCATCGTCCAGATGTAGTCAAAAGTATTATTGAACAGATACAATACATGGAAAGACGGATTGAAACCAATATCACCTTAGAAAAGGTTATTAAATCTGATCTTCCCATGATTCGTGAAAAAGCCGAATTGGAAGAATTAGAGGACTTAAAAACTCAGATTCTTCAAACTAACACTCAAATTGAGTATGATTTAGTTCTCCATGAAGAGTTTGAGATTCCTACTAAAGATAGTTTTTCGTTTAATTCCAATGCCGAATCTCAACACTACCAATTAACCCATGTAGCATTTGACGTTGAAAATAATCTCCAGAATCAACAACCTATGTACTGCTGTGCCTACAATTATGAGGCAAACCGCTTATGTCTAGCGATTAACACAAAGAAATATCCTGAATTAACAGGACAATTCTACTTAATAAATTTAAAAGCGAAAAACCGTTCTATTGATCTCTATTTGATTTTTACCCCTAACTTGTGGGAAGCTTTATTCGTTGCCGATATTGAATGCCTGACTTCTGTTATTTTTGAATCTGCTTTGATGTCAGGCCATAATCATTTACGGTCTATTTTAGATAAATTACATCTCCCTAAACAATTGAAAATTAATCCTCGTTTATTAGAAGAACATATCAACGGTTTTCCTAAACGTAGAAGCACTTGGATTGCTCATAATGCTCGTTTCGATATTGATATGTTGAATCATACCTCCAAACTAGCGAATTATCAATTTACATTCTTCCAGAAACGCCTCGAACATGACGTCGTGAAATATTACATGGGGAGACTGATTGATCCGAAGAAACTGAAAGATCCGAAGATCAAGAACCAAATCTACAATGTGAATCACTATAAAGTGCATCTTGGCAACCATGATGCAGGATTCAAATTCCGAATCACTGTCGATCAGACCAGCGGAAAAACGATATACCGTGCCAATCTATCTCCCATTCAACAAAAAACCTTTACTCACCTGTGGATTACAGATACTATCCAAGT
>JAEOTI010000766.1 GCA_016839955.1 Candidatus Hodarchaeota archaeon
AAATTACGTATCATTCGACCTGTTCATTATACTCCAATTTCCCAGACGGATAATGATTTATTTTCATTGATGGGGAAAAAGAAGGTTATTACCGTACAATTTCAACGATACATTCCAAGATGGCAATCTCATTATGTTAGAAGGATTATTAAGGTGCAGATAAAGGAACAGAATTTTGTTCAATCATGGAAGACCATTCAACCTCTTTTTAAAGAGATTTTTCCTTTATTAGACTAAAAACAGAATTTAGCAGCTCAATTAAAGACTATCAATAACCAAATTAAGACTTATCGTGACTAATTCGCAATCAACTAGGGCAACACAGTTAATTTCTCATATTTGAGGTGCATCCCTACCTGCATAGTCAAGCTTGAAACCTGTTGGCTTCTCACGCCATTCTTTGAGTATAATATTAGAGGAAACTAATTTTTGTATCTGGTTGGTTCCTTCATATATTTGAAGGAGTTTTGCATCTCTAGCGAGTTTTTCAACTGGATATTCTCGAGCATAACCATATCCACCAAATATTTGGATAGCTTCTACTGCATTTTGCATGGCAGCATCTGAAGCGAACCACTTTGCAAAAGCAGAATCTTTAGAATTGGGTAAGTTTTTATCGGCTAACCAGGCTGCATATCTAGTGAGATGTCTCGATGCTGCGGCTCTACAAGCCATATCTGCAATAGTAAAACTAATTCCTTGGAATCGTCCAATGGGTTGTCCAAATTGTTTCCTTACATTTGCAAAACGAGCAGCCTCATCTACTGCTCTTTGGGCAACACCTGTAGCAATTGCCGCTACTCCTGCTCGTGTTTTGTCTAAAGTTATCATCGCTATCTTAAAGCCATCGCCTTCTTTTCCGACAAGACAATCTCCGGGAACTTCTACATTTTCAAAAAGAACTTCGCTTTGTTGAGATAATCTTTGGCCCATTTTATCCTCGATAAGCCCAATTGAAACTCCAGTAGATTTAGGAACCATAAAGCATGAAATCCCTCTGTGTCGTGGTTTTGCATTTGGGTCTGTCATTGCAAAAACGGTAAATAAATCTGCTACTGGACCATTAGTAGCATAACATTTTGCTCCATTAATAATATAATTATCCCCTTGTTTTTCTGCAATAGTTTTTGTAGCAGCTGCATCTGAACCTGCTTCCCGTTCTGTAAGTCCAAAAGATCCAAATTTAACTTTTTCACCGGTGATCAGAGGTTGAATATATTTCTTTAGTTGCTCTATTGTTGCAGCTACACAAAGTGGGGCAAAAGCAAGATTATTGCACATAATACTCGTTGCTAAGCCTGCACAACCGTATCCCGTCGCTTCGGAAGTCAGAGTTTCAGCGAATAAACTAAGACCAGGTCCTCCCGCTTCTTTTGGAATATGTAAATTCATGAGACCTGCTTCATACGCTTTTTGGACTATTTCCATAGGGTACCAATCGTGCTTACTCCATGTATTCTTTTCAAGTTCAATTGCATTAGGAGTAATATGTTCTTTCGTAAAATCCTCAGCTTTTTTCTTCAAAGCTTCTTCTTCTTGTGTTAAACTGAAATCTACCATGTTGGGGTTCTCCATTGAAGATTTACAAACTAAATGTGATTTATTAGATTTGATTTTAAACTTAAGTTAATTATGTTTTTTTTGTGAGCTTATGTCACATTCTTCTCGAATTACAGTGTTAAAGACTGGCTTTAAAGAGTTAGCTCAACAACTTACAGATTTATTACCAAAGAATATTCTAGTCTTAAATGGTAACTGCTCTGCCATATTTGATGGTCGAATTAAATCTACACTTGATTGGGGAGATCGAATTCTACTTGTAAAATCCGATGAAAGTATTATTCTTCATGGTCCGACACATGTAAAACCTTTAAACTGGCAAAAGGAAAAAGAAGGAAGAATCCTTTTTCAAAATGATTCTAATTATCTTAAAATGACTACTTTTCGTCCTAAAACTAACGAACGATTTGAAATACTGTTCAAAGAAGTTTATCTTGCATATTCATTTGAAGCAGAAGATTTGAGTCAACTAGAAGTCACTGGAGACGAAATTCAATTCAGGAAATTTTTGGCAAACAATTTGAGTGTAATCGAAGAAGGTTTAGAACTTTTAGCAGAAGAAAAACAAAGTCTCCATGGATTTTTTGATTTATATTGTAAAGATAAAAATGGAAATCACGTAATAATTGAAATTAAAAAACAATGTGCCACTCTTGCAGATGCACAGCAGCTGTTAAGATATCGTAATACTTTTTCAAAAGGATCTTCCAATAATATTAGAGCTATCTTAGTTGCTCCTTTATTCTCTTTACGAGTAAAGAAATATATGATTAAGAGAAGATTGGAAATTAAAAAGATCGCTTGGCAGGAGATTTTTCCTACAATTCTTCTAGATAAACAACATCCAAGTCTTGATTCTTTTCTTAAATGTGATCAAAATGAATAGTAGGGAACTTAGGGAGAAATTTCAAGGAACACTCTTCGGATGTGCAATTGGTGATGCTCTTGGATTCCCGTTCGAAGGATTGGGGCCTGATGTTTTATGGGAGAAACGATTCGGTCTTGTGAAGAGATTCCGTGAACACCCCAGTGGTCGTTTTCCAAAAGGACAATATACTGATGATACACAATTAACCATCGCATTAGCAGAATCTATCATTGAAAAAAAAGATGTGGATGGAGAGAGTATTGCAAATCATTTTGTAAAACTATGGCAAGATAATTCTATAATAGGACGTGGAATTGCCTGTGATTATGCAATGCAGAATGTTATGCAAGGGGTTCCTTGGAATGAAGCAGGGGCACCAATTGGACGGGCTGGTAATGGGACAGCGATGAGAGCTAGTCCAATTGGTCTATTGAATTATAAAAAACTTGATTCAATTTTTGAAGATTCTCGAATTCAAAGTATTGTAACACATAAAGATCCTCGAGCTATAGCTGGGGCTACATCAGTAGCAACTGCAGTTGCACTTAACCTAAGTAACCCTAATTTAAAAAATGAGATAGAAACAGAAAACTATCTTAAAATTATTGGAAAAACAACCAGTTTGGCTCATGAAGAGTTTGGGAATTATATCTTAAATCTTGATAAAATTCTTCAAATGCCTATTGACGAAGCAATATTAAAAATAAGGTATACTGGTTATTCTGAGGGGTCACAACCTGATTGGCCTGGAATAGCACCTTTTGTAATACCTACAGTGTTAATAGCTCTTTTTGCTTTTCTTAAAACTCCTAATAACTTTTCAAAGACGATG
>JAEOTI010000767.1 GCA_016839955.1 Candidatus Hodarchaeota archaeon
CGAAATTTCGTAAAAAATGGGTAGTCTTTATCAATAAAAAGCTCTTTCCTGTGAAGGATATACCCTCTTCCTTTTGTTTTCCGAACAATCGGAGGAGATTTTGATAAATTGATACTTATACTTTGTTTCAACTCTGGATGAGCTTTAGTATCGTAGTTTGGATATTCTAAAAATGAAACTTTTTTATCTCTCTTGTTAACCTTTAAAATGTTCCAAGCCCGATCTTGCTCAGATGATAATTCAGATCTTGCTAATTCATACAATAAAAATAACTTCTTCTGAATTCTACTCACATATCTTCTATGGACATAACAATCACTTGCTACTCTCTTACCAACCAATACGCTTTTTTCCTAGGGACTTCGATTTATATTTTGAAATTAAAATCAAAGTACTTTTCTTGTCAGTTTTCTGTCAGGATTCACCATCTCTTCAAATTCTTTCTCGAAGTAATCATAAAGCCACCCCCCTTTTTCACAAACAAACGATGGAACCTTAATTCTCTTTTCCTGACGATGGGTAAACATTGCAAAAATTAATAAATTATTAAATCTATAAAAAGAATAAGTAATAGCTGCAGGGATAAACCAAATCTCAACAATTGCACCATTTTCTTCTGCTTTCGATGCAAGATCCTTGAAATCTACTTCAGCTTCTTGAATCTTAGAAATCATGCTTGTTTCATCATACTTGAATCTTCGCGCAAGCTCATTTATAGTTAAAGGATCATTTGGATCAGGCATTATAACACGTATTCGATTTCCTTTTTTGGATACAAATTCACCGAGTGTGATCTTTAAATTAGATCTCCATCCAGAACCATATGAAAACACTATATCTAAGTTATTATTCTTGACAAAGTGATCTTGCCATTTATTATAATCAGGAAAATATTCTATAATTTTTGTGAGTCCTGATTGCTGAATTTCATCTGAAAGCCTTGTGACATCTAACACATTGTCTAATAATTGCTTTCTACCAAACATATCCCAAAATAAGCTTATGGTGAAAGATATTGCAATAAATGCACCTAATTCTCTGAGAACAACTTGCCAGAATTTATTATTGACCCATAATTCATCATTTGAGGTCCAAAGTAATAAGAATATTCCTATAATAATAAAAAAGCTCATTATATAAAATGAGAATTTGATAATGACATTTTTAATTTTATTTATTTTGTATTGAATCATCAATTACCCTCTCTTTAACCTTAATTCTTTATATTAGAATAATTGTCCTTGAAATCAGGTTTAATTTGATATTAACTGAGTTATTTCTTTTTGAATTATAAATATAAACTTTTTGAACCACAACTTCAAAGTTAATTGATCTTCAGAATATCTTCTGAATAGAATGTAGATAAGTTAATTCTATTATAACATTATTTAAGAAGGAGAAAAACCTCACTCCATTAAAAAGATCACTCCAATCTTTCATTCATTAAAAAATAAATTTCCGACACACAATATTCATGTTTATAAAATCAGGCCAGCCTTTCCATACTACATTCCTACCCATCTTAATTCCAGATTTGAATATTACTTATTTTTCATTCTATAGTGAATTGCATCTGTATGTTCACTTGATTTATAGCTTCTAAAAATAAACGTTAAGAGAAATAGAATTAAAATATTTTTAAAATTCTCTTAAATTTTAAGATTAATTCAAGAGGAAATGATTCCTCAGTATAACTTTGTCTCGTGCTTTATGACACGTGTGAAGATTATTCTTTTCATTGTAATTAATGGGTTCTCTGATTAAAAGCCTGACTAATATTTGTTATTCAATAACCAACTTCTTCTATATTTCAGTCTTAACGTGGCTTAAAATCCTTTGTTTTCACCTTTTTTTCCGATAAAAACCTTTTTATAGTGGTAATTCTGGGAATAGAGATTGAAGAGGTCTCTATATGAAATTCCCAAGAATCACCAGGCAATTTATTCGACATGAGCTTTATAAAGTTTGTGCTGGGTATGATACTTCTAAAATTATTGGTAATTACTCCTCTAAAAGTACTTGGCAACCCTATGATGTTATCAAAAGGCTAACTCAAGTGTGTTTAGAACGTACCTCCTTGGAGGACATTTGTTCGACGAATAACGGGCCCTCAGCTGACACAGTTCACAGACGGTGTGCTGAACTCCAATTCAGCCAAGCAGAACAGCTAATCAACGGATGGCTTATTGAAGTTGTTTCACGACTGAAATTTCATCCTAAAACGAAAATTACCCTGGCCTTCGATTTATACAATCAACCCTTTTATGGAAACTCTTCTTACGCTTGGGTGACTGGTACCAACTGGAAAAAAGGCACGAACTATGCTATTAGTTATTTGGTGGTGAGTATTGCCACTCAAAGCATTCGATGTCCTGTAACTGTTCGTCTCATGACGAAAGAACGATTAAAAAGGAAAGTAGACATCGTAAGTGAGATTTTAGATGATCTCTTTGTCTGGTTACCTGTGAAGCGTGTGCTTTTTGACCGAGGATTCTGTCAAGAGAGCATTGTTCAATTAGCAGAAGACAGAGGGCTGGAATACGTCATTACGGCTATTTGTCACAGTCGAATCAAACAGGCGGCCCAGACGATTCAGGACACAGTACAAACTCTTGCAAGCAAGGCTGGTATCAATATGACGGATACTTTGGCCATGGGACGTTGGTTACGGCAGAAAGGGCTAGATACCTATCGAGTCGAGTACGTGTCGACTGGAAAACAACGCAAGCCAGTACCATTAGTGGCAGCGTTTGTGCGGTAACGGACTTATTATAAAAATCCCTATAAAAGAGCGAGTTATTGCTTATTTCTTTACCTAACCAATACTTCAGTCTCTCCACGTATAGTGGTTCGATTATATAGCAAAAGGTGGATTGTTGAGACAGATATTCGTTGTACCAAT
The DNA here is from genome assembly GCA_016839955.1 of Candidatus Hodarchaeota archaeon. The sequence goes on from JAEOTI010000767.1 coordinate 2,903, forward strand.
GAATTCAAAGTCATTACGAATAGTACCAAACCCCAACTCCGATTGCTTCTCTACGGTTTAGCAATGGTCTTCAATGCCCTTTGGATTCTCTATTCTACACTAATTCAACGTTTGGAAGATAATCCGACCTTTGAGATATCTACAGAGACTTTGGCAATAATTAAACAAGTTGATGAGTTAGTATGTATTGCACGCTGGTTTTTACGATTCGTACGTCAAGAAATATTTCCTCTGCCGTGTTTTCGAGGAGGTGATGCGTGAAAACTGTATATTTGGGAAATTATAAACTCTATTTATTAGCAAATTCTAGTGTAAGGTGAAATATTAAAATGGAAAAAAAGAGAATTGTAAAAAAGGGTGCAAGAATTATTTGTAGTTCATGTTGGAGGAATCTTTATGACCCTCGTGTTAAAATCTTTCATTGTGGGGTTGGATATTTACCAGAAGAAGCTATCTATTCTAATTTTTGTAAAGGGTATATAAAAAATGATGAAAAATATCCTGAAATAAATACGGATGGAATAACTATTGAAAAGGACATAAATTTGCTGGAACTACCTTATTATTCTGATAAAAGATATGCAGATCTCCTTTACACAACCTTTAAAAAAGAACACCCAGTAAACGCAAGTTTCCAATTATTTAAAGAAATTATTGTTTCTTGGGGAGATAAAATTCAAGATTTGTTTAAACAAATTAATGAAATGAAGGATTATTTAGATGAAACGAAGATAAATGAACTCTTAACACAATTACTTTTAGATTTTCAAGCACCTAGTCCGTTGGATTATAGATATTTACATAATTCTATTAAAGAAAATACTGGAAATATTAAATTTCTAGAAAAGTCATTTTATAAATTAGAAAGTAAATTTGAAAGTTTAGATAACCGTTTGAAACCAGTAGAAGACAAAATTAGCTTCACAAGAAATGTTTGGTTTCTCTTATCATTAATTGGAGCGTTTCTTACAGTAGGGCTCAGTGGATGGATTCTGTTTATATTATTTTAATATCCGACTATTAAATAAAGTTCTAAAGAAGAGAAAAGGGTATGAACTAAACGTCGTCAAACCAGCCTTTGGTTCTCTGTGGGGATTATGGTTTCCTCTTTAACCCCATCATCTACTAATTTCTTAAGTACTCCCTCTAGTTGCCATGGGGGAGTAGAACAGGCGGGATAGAATTTGGTCCATGATAAATTCAGTTTAATGATTGTTTTTAATTCTTTTTTAAAAAATGATTGATAATCTATTAGATCTAACAGTTTTGCATAGTCTTCGATAACAGTATGAGGTTGGGTCGGGAGTATTGCGACTTTAGACATTCATTGACACCTGATGAG
>JAEOTI010000035.1 GCA_016839955.1 Candidatus Hodarchaeota archaeon
AATTGGAAACGATGAATATCCCCAGGAGCCAAAACCAAAGACCAGAAGGAGAAGATCTACTAAGGCAAATAACGAATCTCAGAAGGAAACAAAATCTGATAATTTACCAGGATCAGGAAATGGATCAAATGGAGAAAAACTATCTGAATCACCCAAGACGGATCAAGGAACCATAATAAATAATAATGGTGGAAAAAGTCCGCTATCAAAAACACAATATCGTGCAATTTTAAACATATCCCATCGCCGTGGTATTTCTGAAGAACAATTGGACAAAATGTGTATCGATATGTTTAATAAGCATCTTCAGTTTTTAGATAGTAATGAAGCAGCTTCAATGATTAATACGTTACAAACTTCAGTAAACCCACTCGCCTAAAAATTTACCTAATTTCATTCCTTTTTCAACAATAACAGGGACAAGTATATCACTACCGGTGTATTTGTCCCTTTTTCATTTCATGGAGGTAAATAAAGCTATGAATGTTACGGATAATATTTCTGATTTGAGATCAAAACCCCACCTTTCCTATAGTGCTATAAATTCTTATCTCAAATGTAGCCTTCGATACCGGTTTAGTTACATGGATCACATCGAAAAAGAACAGACAAGTGACGCTTTGATTTTTGGGAGTGTCATACATCGTGCGATTGCCTCACTTTATCAAAACCAACTGGAAGGGATTTACTTAACAGTCCAAGAATTACAGGAAATTTTTAAAGAAGATTTAAAAACTTCAATTGAAGAGGAACCTATTGTTAAATTTAAAAAAGGGACTAATGTCAATTCATTAATAAATCTTGGGGATTCACTCTTGAAAGACTATTATCAGCAAGTCTTTGCTAAACAGCGTGATCTAAACATTATAGGAATTGAAGAGCCGTTTTCAGTCTATCTCGAAAACATAAATCTACCTTTAATTGGATTTATAGATCAGATATTTAGTGATGGTGAAAATATTATTATATGTGAGATAAAGACCAGTTCCAAGTCATATAACAATTTACAGATAGATGATAATGATCAACTTGCATTATACCAACGTGCAGTTCGGTCTATGGGATATGAGAATCGAAATATAATTCTTCGAATAGATTGTCTTATAAAAACGAAAGATCCCCAGGTTAAATCCTATTTCTCGGTTTGTGATAAATTTCGCATTCAGAAATTAGTTAAGAAAATTTATCATGTTTGGGATGGTATCAATAAAGGGATCTTTATACCTAACCCTGGATATTATTGCGGTAATTGCTGTTACTCAAAAGCCTGCAAAGAGTGGTTCAGTAAATAGTCCATTCCCATAACCCATTTCCTTCACCTATGAATAATCTTTCACATCTCCTCTTCACCTTGAATTAAAGTATCAATATGAAACAGATATTCCAAAGATAGTTATTAACGATATGATTACACAGTAAGGAGCCAATCTATGACGTATTTGGTCCAAATGAAAAAAGGGAATATTATCCAGGGAAAAGGCCGAAAGTGTGCTCGGAAATTTTATCGTGAAATCGAAGATTATGTACATCTTACCCCTGAAGAGAGGAAAGAAAGAGTTGTAAAAATTTTATCTGAGGCAGTTATTAAATTCATTCGCCAAAAACAGTTAGCTGCTAAAGAGAGCGGAAATAAAAGAGAATATTCCAGTAATCAATGAATTATATAGAATTTTAATCCTTACCTTCCTTTCGTATTTGACCAATAACAGCCTTTATTTCAAGTGTCTTAACCAGATTCAGTTCCTCCTTATAAACAATTAACCGTTATCCTATGGAGGATTTCACAATGAAGAATAGCGCCATGACCACACTCGAACATGTCTTCAGCACCATTGACCATATGTCTATTAATTGCCATGATAAATTCATCAATGTTCGTGATATCTCATTCGATAGCCTTGAAACCATAAAGATAGGCAGTGACCATCACCATCTTCAGTCTATAGCCCAGCAGGAAATTGCAAATAGATTGGGTGTTCCCATTACTTATCTCCGAAAATGTGAACCAGAACTACAAGCCTATAACCTTAATCACTGGATTGAGAAGGAAAGGAATTCTGAGTTATTTTTCAGATTTGATGGCAGTGAGGTCAGAGCAATATTTACAGGACGATATAGACCGGTTGATAATTTTGAGGTATTAGAGAAATTGGATTCCCTGGGATTTGGACCGGAAACAAAAGTTCAAGTCTCTTTAGATAGCTCATTTCTCCAATTAAATATACCAGATTCTCAAAAAACCTTTTCCGTAAATGGAGATAAATTGACTCCAGGTATTTCGATCACAAATTCTGAAGTAGGAATTGCCTCGTTAAGCCTTTCAGCTTTCTATTTAAGGTTAGTCTGTACCAATGGAATGATCAGTAAAACGGCTGTATCTGCCTCATATCGGCACGTTTCCTTGAAGATCCTCTCTGAATTCCCTCAAGTGGTTAACAAACTGTCTTATGAACTGGACCGGAAGAAAGATCAATTTCGGATATCATTACAAAGCCCTGTATCAGATCCATTATCTACCATTGATTCTTTCAATCGTCAATTCATGTTGAGCAAAGAGGAAAGGGAAGCAGTTTCATGGGCGTGGCCCTTAGAAGCGGGGGAGACCATGTTTAGTATCGTGAATTGTTACACAAGAAGCAGTCAGTATGAAGGTATATGTCCTCATTCCAGTTATAAACTTCAGAAAGTTGGGGGAGATATTTTGGCAATGGTGAAATAGTAATTCGGCCCTGAACTTAATTAATTCAACCCACAAAGCCTCCTGATAGAAACTCTTTACCAAAGTTCTTGAGGGAGGCTTTTTATATTCACTCACCAAAATATCAACATCAGATATCAACTCATTAACCCTTAATTAGATAATCCCTTGAGGTACTTTAATCATGGACATTCAACCCGAGAAAGAAGGGAAAACCTCTTTCCTTAAAAGAATTAATTTCACTCGAAGTTGCTCTCAATATAAGTTACCCACAATCAAAAACTGGATCATTACCTTGATCGGTTTTACATTGTTTACCCTAATAATCAATGGATTTCTTGAAAATATTGGACAATTCATTGGGATAGAAAAAATATATGCTGAGAGTATGCTTTTCCTCAGAGAATCTTTAGTAACATCCCTTGAGCATTTTGCAACACTTTCAGTAATAAAAGGATTAACAGCCGCTATTAGCAACACTTCTCCTCTTTATATTGCAATAGGAAAAATAATCTCACCGATTGCAGAAACAATAAACTTTTTATGGCGTATATTTGGTTTTTCAATGATATCAATCACATGCCAAATGGCCATATTGAATTTCTCAACTGTTGTCTCTAAATATATTTTTATCACAGGCACACTCTCGCTATTGTTCAATTTTGTTGATACTTTCAAAAAAATTGGAGGAGCATTAATGCTAATAGCAGTGATTCTTTACTTAGCAATGCCCTGTAGCATATATTCAGGAAAGCTAATGTTTGAAAGTAATAGTAAAATAGTAAACAGTAGGCTTACTAAGGATTTGGAACAATTTAAAAATCAGATAGATAATGTAAAGATTTTTTCATTGAGCAATTTGAAATTATTCAGTAAGCCAAAGGAGACAGTAAATAGTATCGGGGGAAGTCTATCTGAGAAATTAGATGCCCTCATACATAGTTTCATTCGATATTTTAGTAACCTTTTGATTATGTTCGTCATCACTCCATTGTTTTTCTATAGTATTATGTATTTGTTGATTAAAGGTATCTTATGCACTATTGGGATGGGAAAAACATCTGTGATTGTGGATGCTGGTATCATAAAGGCATTGAAAAGATCGAAGGCTTAATTTTGATCAGCACTCATCATTAGAGGTGGTGAGATATTATGACGCCGAAAAATAAGCTGGAAACAAAAAGATGGTTCAGAGCACTTGAAATTGCAAAAGTGGTCTTCTGGCACGAAGGGTATCATACCTTATATTTGGAACAAATCGAAAATTTCATAAGGAGAAAACAGATTTATAGCCCAAGAATAAAAGAGGAACTGATTCCGGAACTATACAAAATGGCAAAATCTCGGGAAATATCCATTACCAAATTAGTTAATAAAATTGTTGAAGAGTATCTGGATAAAAATGTAAAAAGGAGTATGATTATTGAAGAGTATTTGGAAAAGGGTAAGGCGGTTAAGGAAAAGTGAAGTTAGATAATGGGAAGGCAAGGTCCTTCCCTATTTTTTTGAATTTTGATCTACTCATACCACTTTTTGAATAGTAGAGGAGATTTTCCAATTTTTCTATCTGATAATGCTTTAAATAAAGATGACGCATTCGAACGTTCCAGATATAAAGAAAATTCATCATAACCTCCCTCTTCACAATCTTCCC
>JAEOTI010000112.1 GCA_016839955.1 Candidatus Hodarchaeota archaeon
AATTCAAAATTATGTATTGTTTTTGCTTTAAACAATGATTTTTCAAAATACTCTTTTGCGAGAGCATAGTTTCCACGAGTTTTCTCTACATAACCTTGATAAAAATTAACATCTAATAAAGCGAGGTCTGACTCTAAAATTTCTGCTGTATGTTGAGCTTCTTGAAGGAAACTATCGGATTGCTCAAAATTTCCAAGATCGCTCAAGACCCCTGCTAGACGCGATAGGTTTCTTACGTAATGGTGATCCTTTATTCCTAACTCTTTATATATAGATAAGCTTTCTTCGAATGAAGTTTTAGCAGAATGTGGACTTCCCCTTGTCCAAGCTAGATTACCAATACTTAAGTTACAGAACGCTTCTATGTCTTTTGTACCAGTTCCTATGGACAAATCTCTCGCTTCTTTGTGTAACAATTCCGCTTTTTGGAGGGAACCAAGCCTGGTGTAAATATCAGCCATATTATTTAATGTACAAGCTAAAATTGATTGAGCCTCTTGGGTACTAATTTCCTCAAGAAGATGGATTGATTGTCTATAGTGGATTAATGCCTCATTTAACTCTCCAGTATCCTCGTAAAGGACTCCCAGATTATTTAGTGCCCTTGCAACTCCTTCTTTTTCGCCAATCTGTTCATGAATATCTAAACTTCTTTGATAACATTCTCTTGATTGGACTAGGTCACCACGTGAGCGTTGTACATTTCCTTTGTAGTTTAAGGAATAACTCAACCCCGAATCATAAGAAATAGCAACGGCTTTTTCGATTGCTGTATCTAGGTATTCGTCCGCTTTCTTATATTCGCCTTTTTTCCAATGTAATTTCCCTAATTCAGCGTAGTAATCGACTTCTAACTCTTCACATTCTTCTAAAATGCTGATATATTCCTGTAATTCATAGAGGAGAGGAATAGCAACCTTTAAATTACCATTATTTAGTGATTTCCTTGTTTCAAAGAGTTTAGCTTTGAATTGGTTGTGTTTGTGATCTGTAAGCAAGAAGACTCCGCTCTCCAGCTTCGTTGTTAACAATGTTAGAAAATTCATTATAAGAAATATAATATCACTATATAACTACTACCGTACTCTGAAATTTCTTTAAGATATTAGGATTTTTCGTAGTTTTTTGCTTAACATAATTGATATTAACTTAGCAGACATATGACAATCTTAGGTGTCAATCTGTGGAGTTTATCGATAGAAAGGAAGCTGGAAAAGTATTATCTTCCCTATTTCAAGAACACATCGGAGATAATGACGTTCTTCTATTAGCAATACCCAATGGAGGAATACCAGTAGGTATAGAAATTAAAAATAGACTTAATATTAATGTAACTTTTTCATTACTTTTCATCAGAAAACTTCAGATACCTTACAACCCTGAAGCAGGTTTTGGAGCAATTACTTTAACAGGGAAAGTTTTTCTTAATGAAAAACTAGTAAATCACCTATACCTCTCCAAAGAAGATATTGAATCCAGTAGAAAGTTTGCTCTAAAGACTCTTGAAACTCGAGCTACAAAATATGGTTTTAAAGACCTTGATATATCAAAATTGGTCCAACATCGAACAACGATCCTTGTAGATGACGGGTTAGCCTCTGGCTTCACAATGTTAGCAGCAATAAAGTCTATTGAACAGGAAGCACCTAATATTATTGTAGCTGTCCCAACGGCATCCGAACGATCTGTGCAATTAATTAAATCAAATACGAATGCGAGGATAATCTGTCCGGATATACGAGGGGGACACTCTTTTGCAGTTGCGAATGCTTATGAGAATTGGCGAGATATCCCTGACAGTGAAGCGATTGAAATGATTCAAAGCTTAGATGGATAGTGACATTCCTTTGAATTCTGAAACTCATTTTCATCTTCCTAAAGATCCAAATTTATCCCCTAGATTAGCTATATGGTTTGCACAAATGGAAGAAGTACGTGAACGACTTCTTAAGACTGCAAAACCTCTCGATGTTTCGTTATTAGATTTTACACCTAATGAAACTAAGATAGAATCCATTGGTACCTTATTACTTCATATTGCTGCAGTTGAATGGTCTTGGATATTTGAGGATATTGATGGAATGGAAATGAACTTTGAACAATGGAAATATGCCTTTGCTATCCGCCCATCAGTCAATTTACCTCAATTAAAAGGAAAACCTACACTTTTTTACTTAGATCGACTCCAAAAAGTTCGATCAGAGGTTTATCAACGCTTTTTAAAGATGACAGATGAAGATATTGACAAAATAGTTGGTAGAGATGAAAAATATACGATTGAATGGATTTTATTCCATATTATTGAACATGAAGTTCTTCATATTGGTCAAATAAATCTTTTATCTCGTTTGGGTCAATTAAGTGCTTGAAAGGAGGATGAATTTACAGAAATGACTTCGCCTAACAGATTTTCCAAGGACCTTCAAGAAGCACGTTCTTTAATTGCTCGTTCTGATTTTATTAAAGCTTCAGAGTTTTTACAGACAATAATGTTCAACTCAAGACAGGAAAAATTGTACAATATCGAATGCGATACACTTTGTGAGCTTGGACGTATTTATTGGATTCAGGGTAAATACGAGAATGCTTACGAAGTTTTATCTGCAGCACACAGTTTAGCTAAAAATAATAATTACAAATTCGGTGAAGCATACGCTCTGAATTACTTAGGTCATGTATTAAGATATTTAGAACGCCAGAATAATTCTCAAAAGCCAATAGAATTATATGAAAGAAGTTTGAGTATTAGAAGAGAAATAAAAGATTTTTCAGGAATTGCTGCAAGTTTAAACAATATAGCGATATGTTATGCAGAAGAAGGTGACTTTAAAACAGCCTTAAGCCATTATCAGCAGTCAATAACTGTAGAAGAGCAAATTGGGAATATTCAAGGAATCGCTCAGAGTCTTAATAACATAGGAGAATTACACCGACAACGTGGTGAAATATCTGCGGCCTTAAAAGCTTATGAACAGGCAAGAAACTTGTTTACAGATCTTCATAATAGAGATGGAATAGCTTTAGCAACACAAAACATAGGACTTCTTAACTGGGGACTTGGGAGAGTGAAAAAAGCAGAAAATCTATTACTTGAGAGTCTCGATACATGGTATTCACTTAAAATTCAAAATAAGACAGTTGTAGAAAATTTATCAGCTCTTGCGGGAATTTATGCAGACCAGAAGCAATTTGAAAAAGCAAATGAATATTTAAAACATTCTGAAAGTCTAAACTCTAAGATAAATGTACCGCGAGCCCGATTACATTGGTTATTTGCAAAAGGATATGTTGCATGGGTAATTGGAAATACAGCGACAGCATTTGAATTTTTTAAAAGATGTCATGATGAAGCAAAACAGACTAATTTCTTTGACTATTCTGTTTTTTCTTTAATCCATCTAGCTGAAATGAATCTAGTTCGTTATCGACTCAATATGGAAGAAAAAGATCTACAAAAAGCTCGAAAAAACCTCGAGGAGACAGTCATTATCGCAGAACAGAAAAAGATGTTAGGTCTTCTAACTGAGACCAATATCATTAGAGGAATGCTTGAAAGTACACTGATGAACTATAAAGAAAGCATTGAGATATTTTCCCATACTGTTAGTGTAGCTAAAGACTTGAATTTAGTTAAACAACAGAAAACTGCAGAGGATCATTTAGAAAAAATACTACAACAACAACAAAAGGTCCGTAAGTTTACAACTTCTGTTACCCCAGGTGAAGAATTAAAAGAAGTCTTAACTTATCTAAATAAATATAGTCAATTATTAAAAGGTTTAAAAACCTAGTCAAGGAATTAAAACCCTTAATTCATCATTAAGGGGAATAATCCTTACTTTATCCAGTTTTCTTCTTATTTTCTGTGAATATTGAATTAATAGAAGCAGTTCAATACTCAGACTTCATGTAAGAATTTTAAATCTTAGTAATTAATTTCTAAGAAAAGTTTATATAATTACTTTCGAAAATCCTAAGTAATATACATTCAACCATAGAGGTTGACTCAGAGGTAAGGTAGTTTGAAGCAAATACACTTGTTTGCAATGATCATTGCTCTAAGTTTTGTTGTTTGGAGTTTTGCTGGTATAGTACCTGCTTCTGCATCGCCGTCAGAATCAATGGTTCGTGGAAAACCTACAGGTATGGTCTTTATCACGAGTCCAAATGATGGTGACACGGTCTCTGACAGTGTAACAATCCAAGTTGATGCAGACGAAACACCAAAAATTCTAATTGATGGTAGTGAAGTTGCTAAAGCCTATTCATACAATTGGGATACATCTTCTTACTCCGATGGTCTCCACACCATTGAAGCAAAAGTAAGAGGTGGTTCTGATAGCATCATTGTCACAGTTGATAACGGTGGCGGTGGTGGCGGTGGTGGTGGCACTGG
>JAEOTI010000768.1 GCA_016839955.1 Candidatus Hodarchaeota archaeon
AAGCATTGACAAAGATGATAGAGGATATTGAAAGTATATTAACTTGGCCTTTTAATTATCAACAACTACTCACTCTTGCCGGAGGTTCTCTTATAGCCTTAGTTCCAATTGCAATTGAAATTTATCTAAGGATTTTTTAATAAAAAGAGTGTTTAATCTTATGGAACACAGTAATCTTACGAAATCGATTGGTGTACTTGCTCTTCTCACAGCTGGTTTAGCATGTGTCATAGGTTTAATTGTTATTTCTAACAAATCTCAAACTGGAGCTATGCTTTATCTTGGGATAATTATTGTTTCTCCTTTCCTCATTTTACGATTCTTTTGTACTAAATGTCCATGTACCGGAAATTGTGCCCATGTAATTCCTGGTATCCTAACAAAAAAACTTTTTAAAAATAGAGAAGGACCTTACACATCATTAGATATATCCATATTTGGTATAACGGTATTAGCGCTATTTGGCTTTCCTCAGATATGGCTAATTGAAAATGTCACCTTTCTCGTTATTTTCTGGATATTATTAGCTATAACAGGTATTTCAGTAATTGTAGTTCTTTGTAAACAGTGTGATAACGTATTTTGTCCACTTAATAAACTAGTTAAAACTTCTTTGTAGCTTAATTTCTATTAAATCCATTTAAATCATTAATGTTTTAGTAAGCCAAGATGTAAAATATACAAACTATTATTCATCGAAGATTTTATTTTTTAATATCAGATCATCCGATCAAGCAAATAATTACGGTCAGATTTCAAACCTTTTGAAATAATGACTCCAAACCAAGTTTAAAGGGTAAAGAGGTACGCAATTTGAAAATCGATTCTGAAATGAGACAAGAGATTGAAAAATTAGCAAATTTTTGTTCAAAAATTGGTATTGTGTATCCTTCAGCTGATATTTACGGGGGATTTAGTGGATTTTTTGACTTTGGACCTGTTGGAGTCGAAATCTGTAATCGAATTCGCGATACTTGGTGGACAGATTTTGTGCGAAAACGTCCTGATATCGTTGGAATTGATGGTTCTGTAATCACTCATCCAAAAGTTTGGAAAGCTTCAGGCCATGTAGACTCCTTTACAGACCCACTTGTTTTTTGTCAAGATAAATGTAAAAAAAATTATCGTGCAGACCACATTGTTGAAGACAACTTGAAAATTGCAGCTGATGGTCTTACTTTAGAAAAATTGGATGAGCTAATCAAGGAAAACAACTTAAAATGTCCAGAATGTGGGGGTTCTCTTTCTAGTCCAAAAGTCTATAATTTAATGTTTGAATCTCAAGTTGGACCAGTAGAAGAAACTACATCGTTATCTTATTTAAGACCTGAAACTGCACAATCTATATTTGTTAGTTTCAAGAAAGTTTTAGACTCAACCCGTATCAAATTACCTTTTGGTATTGCTCAATCAGGAAAAGTGTTTCGAAACGAAATTTCTCCTCGCAATTTCTTGTTTCGCGTGAGAGAATTTGAATTAATGGAATTTGAATATTTTGCAGATCCTGAGAAGTTGAATGATTGCGATTATAGTGAATTTGCTGAATTAAAACTCAATATATTTAATCGAAATCATCAATCGCTTGATGATCCACCTGAATTTGAAACATTTACACTTGAAGAAGCGATTCAGAAAGGACTCTTCAAGAACGTATGGCAAGCATACTGTTTAGCAGCATCAGCCAAGTGGTTCTTAAATTTTGGAATAAACCCGGATCATTTGCGGTTACGACAACACCTAGAAACTGAATTAAGTCATTATGCGGTGGATACATGGGATATTGAGTACAATTTTTCCTTTGGCTGGAAGGAACTCCAAGGATGCGCTAACAGGGGTCAATATGATCTTGAACAGCATCAAAAATTTTCAAAAAATCGTTTAGAGTATCAAGATCAAGAAAATAAACGCTGGTTTATACCACATTGTGTTGCTGAACCATCAGTTGGAGTAGGACGAATATTACTAACACTAATTGCTGAAGGTTATACAGAAGAAGTGGTTAAAAATCGCAAAAGGATTGTCCTAAAACTCCCCCCACGAGTAGCTCCAGTCGATCTAGCCATTTTTCCCCTTCAAAAAGACCAAGCTATCTATTCATTAGCTGAGAAAATCTATGAAGACCTTTTGGAAGAAGATTTAATCATTTTATATGACACTGGAGGAAGTATTGGTAAACGATACCGTCGTCAAGATGAAATTGGAACACCAATTTGTTTAACTGTAGATTTTGACTCTCTAGAAAATCAATCTGTAACTCTGAGAGATCGTGATTCAATGAAACAAATTCGTGTCCCTATCCAAGAGTTAAGAGATTTTGTATTGAAATTTAGGAAGAAAATAATTGATTTTAACGCCTATCCTCCCATAAGTTAACCAATTTTGTTTGAAAAGAAACTTTAGTCGGATCAATTATCGAAGTAAGTATTTTCCTAATAATAAGAAAAAAAAAGAATTTTAAAAAATTAGTAAGTAGTATTCCTTTGGTGAAATGGCAACCTAATTAATAGAGTCTCTATTTTTATTAAACCTATTATACTTCAGTGGAAGAACCACGGTTGAAAACTCGGATACTAATTGTGGACGACGAAGTTGACTACCTGAAAATCTCTTCTACGTTTTTGTCACGAGAAGATCCAGACTTTGAGATTTCAACATCTGAATCAGCTTCAGATGCGATTCAAAAGTTATCGGAAAGTCATTTTGACGCTGTAATTGCTGATTTTCAAATGCCGGTCATGGACGGATTAGGATTATTAAGAAAGGTTCGAGAAAGTAGTAATATTCCATTTATTATTTTTACCGGGAGAGGTCAAGAAGAAGTTGCAATAAAAGCTCTAAATCTCGGAGCCAATTATTACCTAAAGAAAGAAGGAGAACCAAAAGTACTTTTTAGAGAATTAGCACATATTGTACACCAATTGGTATTATATAAACGAACAGAACTTGCACTAAAAGAATCTGAGGAGCAATATCGTACAACATTGGATTCTATGACAAATATGATTCACGTAGTCGATGAAAATTTTAGAATTCTTTTATTCAATAAAGCTCTCCAACAAATAACTGAGGATTTGAATTTAGAAACAGACACATTAGATAAATCTTTGAGTGATTTATTCCCATTCTTATCTTCTAAAATTTTTGAAGAGTATAATCAAGTTTTTCGTACTGGAAAAACGCTTGAAACGGAAGAAGAGATAGAAATTAGCGGACGCACTTTTGTAACACAAACGCTGAAGATTCCAATTTTTGAAGAAGGTAAGGTCTCTAAAATTGTAACAGTTATCAATGATGTAACCCAAGCTCGAAAAATTGAAGAAGCTTATAAGCGACTGGTTGATAATTCCTTACAGGGTTTTACAATATTTCAGGATGACAAGTTGGTTTTTGCAAATCCTTCAACAGAGAAAATTACTGGGTACACTATTAACGAACTACTAGAACTTTCCCCAGAAGAGCTTTATGCTATGGTTCATCCGGAATTTCAGGAGTATTTTTGGGGAGGGGTATCA
>JAEOTI010000769.1 GCA_016839955.1 Candidatus Hodarchaeota archaeon
AGGATCGAATATGGCTTTTCCACGGAAAATATTAGAAAAATATGGGGGATTCTCCTCAAAATTTGGACGGATAGGTAATAAGCTTCGTGTAGGTGAAGATACCGAACTATTTTTTAGAATACACAAGAATGCACCATATTTTTGGTATGATCCTCACATTAAAGTATTCCATTGGACCCCTATCAGCAAAATGAAGTTAAAATATAGAGTACACAGGTCATATAGATCGGGATTGGAGCTTGCTTTAATGGAAAAATCAAAAATTTCTCGCATTAATTATTTAAAAACATGGATTAGATTTATCCTCTTTTTATTTGAGATTCCTTATTCAGTTTTTAAGCCCCGAAAAAATAAAAAAATATATCATATCCGATTGATTGAACAACTGGCTTTTCGGTTTGGATCCTTAATCAAACAATCACAATTACTTCATCCAAATATGAAGTAGGTTACATAAATAGACCTTTACAGCCCCTATTGAATATTAGAGAGAATTACAAAGCGATTTTGCTAAAAAGAATTAATTTTTCTTAAGAATTCTAAAACCCTCTTCGCTACAACCGACCAGTCTGTTAATATATCGTTGTAATTCTGTTCAGAAATCTGTATAGTGTGCTTAGATGTTTTTTTGATGATCGAATCAATAGTTCTAATTACCTTTTCTAGATCATGATTATTCAATAGAGAAACATTATTTACTTTCCGATAAATTAGATCTGGAACTATCCCAACATTTGTAGAATAAACAGGTATTTGAGATTTTAAAGCCTCAATGACCGAAGTTTGACAAGCCTCAGTTAAAGATAATGAAATAAAATAATCACTAATCTGTTGAATCCTTTCGAATTGTTGCTGCGTAATATACCCTGTTACCAAGATGTTGTTTTTGAATTTCGGTTTAATTTTCGCTAATACTCTTGAGATAAACGGACGCTGAACATAGCGTTGGGCTCCAATAATAAATAACCTCCAATTGTAATTGTTTAATTGGTTGAATGCTTGTATGAGTTTATGTGTTCCTTTTTGATAACTAATCCCTACCGTATAAAAAATTGTGACATTTTTTATTTTCCTCTTCTGATTTATCTTTACTTTATTTGAAAAACCATTCGGTTGGAGAAGGATCTTATCAGGGGGAACCCCGAATTTTATCAAGTCCTTCTTAATCGAGCTAGAAGTAGCGATGAAATACGTCATGCCTCCCTTGTAAGTTGAAATAGCTCGCTTTTTTAACCAAAATGCTGTTAATTGCCATAGGCAGGTGATTATACTAAATGGGAGATTTTGAAGATTAAAAAATAAATAGGAAGGCGTATCATGAAAATTAAAAACTACTTTCGGGTAGCCATTGAGTCGAAATCCTTCAATTTTTGGAACATACCCGGCATAAGTGTTAATAAAAATCATATCATATTCATATTTTTTATTTAAATAAACAATTGCTTGTTCTAACTTTTTTGATGTTTTAAGGAAATTGTAACCAAACTTAGTAGGTGTATTCCCGATAGTGAATAGTTTTGAGTTCGGCAACAACAGTGAGTCTTGTTTTTTATATCCAGCAGTAAGGAAGTGAATAGCTTCAGTACTAATCCTAGACATTGAAACAGCAAGATTCTGAATAGCTTTTTCAGCTCCCCCTCGTGCTTCCAATAAACCTAAACCAACATAAAGTAGTTTCACAAGAGGCGTAATCAGATCCAGCTTTATTATATTTTCGTTGTTTCATCTTTCATTTGACAAGAGAATCTTCTTTTTTGGATATAGTATGGAAATCCTCTAGGGAAAATTCTAAATTACCGTCATTAGGTCATTTATAGAGATAAAAACCTCTATCTTAACTTAGACATATAGCCATTCTAACCTTGAGTCTCTACATCTATGTTATAAATCTCCTTGATTCGACGTAAAAACAATTTATCCCACCCATTGGTAATATGACATAAATCATTATTGATTACAACCTTTTTCTGTTGAATTGTTACATTTAGTTTCTTAATATTGCTTTGAAGTGATTTTAATTTTATAAAGCCAATTAAATAATATGGAAAACTTTGTACAGAGTACGGTAACATTGGTTGATAGTGAGTCGTTATAATTTTTCCTATCCTCCTGTTTATTTTCGACATCGCCATCTTCTGAACTAAATTGGTTTGGAATCTCCCCGCTTTTCCTAAAATATTTTGGATCTTTGTTCCTGAGAGTCCCATTAGTTCTTTAGGTACTTTAAGAGCAAGTTCTAATAGGGCAAAGTGGCCATAAGGTTCAAGTTCTAATCCTCTAATATTATAGGGTGATAACATGAATGAAGAAAAAAAAGCTGCACTTAATAATAGAAATATGCGAGCTTCATCAGTAGCATTGGGTTTGGTTAGTTGGTAATGGTGTCTAATATTTCTGAATTCTTCCATCATCGCACTACGAATATAATCCCACTGTTCTTCATATCCTTGAATGTGCTTTTTAGCTTTAATGATTGCTGCCTCAATGTATTCATCACTACTAGACCAGTCCATTCGCATAAAGAGTTCTGTCCCAAAACATCCCCCAAATCCGAGTGAATATTCATTGGTCCTCTTAATAATTGGTTGAATCACTGAATTTTCTAAAGGGGACATTCCTTCACTTATAAAATAGAAATCATCAATAGTATTATCATTCACGATGTTATAAATCTTTATAGGAACAGTGAGAGAATTAGCAATTTTTTGGGCAATTTTTGAGTCATTATAACTATTTGGATATAATTCGGATGTAGCAATTCTAAATGTAACATTATCATAGGATTCTATTACTAATGAAGCAATAAGTCGTGTATCATAACCCCCAGTAAGAGTGACACCAATTTTTTCTTTTTTAAAACTCATATCATTAATAATATCTTTTAAAGCGGATATTAATTGAGTGGAAATTTTGTGAATGTTAAATTCTTTATTGTTATCTATAGAAAAAATTACATTTCCTTTTCGTGCTTTGTTGTTAAAAGCATCAGCCACGATATATTCGTATGGTTTTAGAAATTGAATTTTCAAATGCGTAGTTCCGTTACCAAGCCAACTAGGATAAGCATTGTAAATCATTATAAGATATTCAACAACTTTATTCATATTTAAATCATGAAAATTCGCACCCAGGAATTGTTCAACCACTGAAAAAGAAGAACTAATAATACTAAAGTCACGAGCGTAGAACAAATTCCTGACATGCAAAAAATCTGCAAAGATATATAGTGATCCTCCTTTTTTGATAAGTAAGATATAATGCCCAATCAGTTGGATTTTCAGCTGTGAAATTACTGATTCTTTGAAGGTGTCAAGAATCTTTAGAAGAGTAGTCTGGATAGTTTCCCCAGGATAGTGACAGTAACCTAGTACAACAATGAATTCATCTTCCCTTTGGATGTGAAAAAAAGTGTTCTCTTCTCCAAATAAAACTAGGTTTTCATCAAGCTTAATTTTTCTAGTATATATTCTCTCAAAGCGAGAAAAAGGTTCAACACTTTTTTTTTTCCATACAAAATCTGCCATGTTTGATCAAATTCATTTTCAGCTTTTTACATTTAAATTTTCTATCCTCAAATCGTATTTGTCTTAATGTTGGATACTAGGTCGATCGAACCTTCCATTGCAATAGCATTAACCAAGTATAACAATAAAATCCTCCAAATTCTGGGAATAAATACGGTCATTTTTTGTCACATATTGTTAGATTGAGATTTTTCTTAACAATTTGATTTAGTAATCAAAAGAATTCTTGAAAGTACTGTTCAAGTTTCTTACAAGTAATTTCAGGGGATAAGACTTTATTAACACGTTTTAATGCGGCGTTACCAATATTTCCTAATTCTATTTCGCTCATATTCCATACTCGTTCCATAGCACGATATAAGTCCAAAGGATTATTAGGTTTAACAATTATACCAGATTTTCCATCCTCGATTATTTCATCAAAACTTGTGCCGAGGGTTCCAATAACAATTTTTCCTAACGACATTGCCTCCAACATTGTATTAGGTAAATTATCAATTAAAGAAGGCAAAACAACTGCCTGGGAATGCTCTATTATAGGAAAAAGCTGAGAATGTCGTAAAACGCCAAAATTTATAATTTGTTTCTTGTAAATTCCAGCTTGTTGTATAATGTTCTGAAACATAGAGAAACCTCTGAGGCTAAATGCATCTTTACCAGCGAAAACAAAAAACATTTTTGGATATTGAGCTAGAATTTTAGGTAAAACCTGGGCTAACACTTCTCCACCTTTCAAAATGCCAATAGTTCCAAAAAAAAGAAAATATTTTTTATCAGAGAGGTTTTCAGCAAATATTTTATCATTAAACTTGATAGTATACTTGAAAAGTGGAGGACGTAACACCTCTACCTTTAAATTCATCTTTTTCTCTAAATTGCGAGAAAGAAGTTCGCTAGGAGAATATACCCCGTTACTACGTTTTAACGTGAGTTTTTCCAACCATTCTAAAAGGCGCTGATCCAGTGTAAGTCTTTGTAAGTAAAACTTTCTCCACAATGGTTCATAACTAGATACTCTGGAAAGAATTGCGGCAGGACGAAAAAATGTTAAAAACAAACCACATGACATAAAACTACTTGTTTGTATAATATCAAACTTTTCTTTGTTGTGCCTTTCTAATAATTTCTTCCTCAAAGAGAATGATAGTGATAGAATATGTATACTTCTTTTAAAACGACGTAATGTCAGTAGATCAATAAAACTCAAAAAATAACCATTAATTTTTACTCGATGTACTGTTACTCCATAATGAGAAATTGTTTCATTAATGTGTGAACGTGTGAAAATTTCAACTTTATGTCCTCGATGTATCATGCATTGAGCAACACGAAAAAGATAATTAGCTAAACCCCCATCAAATGATGATGATTCACTTACATATTCAGGAGTTAAGAATGCGATGTTCATTTTTTAATTCTTTGACTCCTTGATACATTTGATAAAATCTTCCACTTGTGCCTCTTCTGGCCACATACATCCCTCAATCCAATTTAAATCTGAATTCCAATGCCCTGGGCACTCACGAACCATCCAATCAACAAAAGTATAACTTATTTCTGTCATTACTGGATTATCTTCTTGAAATATGAAATCATACGCCATACTCTGAAATTTTAACCGTTTTGATACATCAAAAGCTATCTTGACACATTGCGGATCGATTTTTGTTGGATCAACATCAAATTTCCCACTTCCAGACGCACGGAAATCTTTAGGGCGGTTAAATCTTCTATAACCGAATGCCCTATCACCTATAATAGTAATTCGAGTGTCAAACAAATTGTCGGGAATGAATTCTTGAAAATAAATATAATTTTTCTCAGGGTGCCACCAGGAGTAAGGTAAAGATGGATATAAGGCTGTCAACATATACTGAAATCCTTGTTTAATTCTAGAAAGAGTTGATTTTAGTTGGTACAAATTTCGAGGTATTTTCTTCGATTTATACCAATTCATCGTCATTGGAAAAACTCCACGGTCAAACATTTTGTTTATCAGCTTGTGTGCTTCTTTTTCTGAAGTTACTTCTATTACATTGGAGGAACTGGCTCCAACAGACAGTTTAAAAATTTGGGGGTATTTTACACTTTTTAACCAGTTCAAAACACTATTTTTACTCCAAAAAACCCAAGTTTTTGGCGTTGGAACGTTGTTCACCTGGAACATATAGTTTTGGGCGATTTTATCATCATAATGCCAATAAGTTTCAAAGTCTGGAAATACTGGAATATTTAGATATCTTTCTATAATGAATAGAACTCTTTTCGCAATTTGTTTATCATCTGGTGTGTGGAGTGTGCGCCACATTAATCCATCACACTGTCTTAACTGTTCCAATGCATCATGTGATGTTAAATCTACCCATTTCACCTCAATTTTTCTCTTTGAGAGAAATTCGGCCCATTTTTGTGAATAGGATTCTGACCCAGTTTTATCAGGATGTATAGCAATCTTCATATCATGATTCCTCCTTGATAATTGGTTTATAACGACCTTTACAAACAGCAATAAGTGGTGTCATCGATGAAAAAATATTTATTCGAACACAAAACGGTAAGTAATCATTTGGCATTGCAAACAGCTGAACATCTTGGTAAAAAGTCCGCAAAATCCAATAAAATTCTCCAGTAGTCCATTCTCTTACATGTTGGTAATAATGAGGTGGGTTAGCTTTAGATGACTGGTCGTCACGGTTTCGATTTGGTGTCGTGATAATAGCTTTTGGTGCTACACGCGATAGATCTTCGAGAAAAGTTGGATAATCTTTAATATGTTCAATAACGTCGATTGTGACTACAATATCAAAGGAATCAGGCTTAAATTCAGACAACAACTTTGAAACATATTGGATATTTTTTACTGATCTATTATTTATCGCCCATTCTTTTGCTTTTATATCTATTTCAGAAGCAACAATAGTTCTTGATCTATCGAACGCTGCATGCCATGCAAAACAACCAGTCCCGCTCCCAATTTCAAGTATATTTTTTGCATCACCTAGTAATGATACAATAGTTTGATTGAGCGAAATTATATTCGGCCACTCAAAAGGGAGGCCTTGATTTACTCTATTTAATTTTTCTTCAAAATTTACCGGCCCAACCTCTGGATTTTCAATATAGGAAGAAATCGAATCATTATAATAATCATTATTATCTAAAACCTTGACTTTCTTCTTTTGAATTTCATAACCATAATAAGACAAAAAACGTTTTAAATACGGTTTAACTGAGAGTTTCGATCTTTTTTTAGGCCATTTTTCCTCTTTTTTTATCGAAAAATTTGAATTTTCGATGATTCCCTTTTTATGATAATGTAAACTTATCATATTAATAAGACGTTCCCAAACAGCTCCTTCTGAGTAATCTTTTAGTGCTCGTTTCCAACCATTCGTTGCAATCTGCTTTCGTTCGTCATCATTTTCCAAATAATATTTAACTAATTCTATACCTTCATCAATTGAATCAAATCCCACGACCTCCTCTCCTAGTTCGTATAGATACCCTAGCATGTGTTTATTATCACAAATTTGCATAACTCCATTAGCAGGTAGCATAAAGGTTCGTAAATTTACTGGTCCAACACTGTTATGAAGATTAATTCCAATTTTACTATTCTGATAAACAGAAATACGTTGATCCTCGGGAAGATATTCTTGAGGCCACCCCCTTCCCCTCGCGAATAAGTTAGGAATTTCTTTAGTCAGTTTGTTTAAACGTACTTCTCGATATTTCGACTGCCTTTCACACAATATGAAACAATCAATTTCTCTATCTTTATCGAGTATATCCGCCTCCTGCAGCTTAGGATTATAATCCTCTTCAAAAAATCCTAATGGTAAATAATCCGCATTTCTCACTCCCCAGCTCTTATATAGATTTACACATGCAACGTTTCCCGTTAGAGCAAGATCGAAATACTTCGCCACAGGTTTTGATAAGACATCAGAACTTTCAGGATCATCAAAACAAATGTACACGTTAAAAGTTGAGATTCTTCGTAAGAATTCTTTATGAATATTTGCACCGTTATGCAAAATAAAGACATCGAAGTCTTTAAGGTTTTCTTCAAGTTGTTTATACATCCGCATTAGTTTCTTATCACGTTGTCTCCACTTTTTATCCAGTGTGGGATAGTCAAGGCGTGGACCAGGAGGATCCAATGTTACACAAAATACTTCAATATCATATCCTCTCTTTCTATGACGGCGTATCAGATTTTCATATCTCTCGTCAATCCCTTCCCTCCAATGACTATACGCAAATAGATATCGTAGATCCTTCATCTTAAAGACTACTCACACTTATCGAATTATCTAAATCTGATTAAATGATAATTTTTTCTGTTAGCAAACTTTCCTTAGAAAATCATGATGATAAACTTGCTAATCAATCCAACATTGTATCATATGTTTTAAACTTTGTAGATACCAATCCATGAATCGCGAAGGTGAAATATTCGTCCATTTAACAAACCCTTTGAAAAAAGTCTTTCTACTCCTAAACAGACAGAACTAATCCAGTGATATTTGTATATTAAGTCTAGATTAAAATCATGCCAAAGAATGAATGATCCAGGCTTTGTGTGTTTCAAAAGTTTTATAGTGTCATTTATTACAAAATTAGTATCATGACATCCGTCGATAAATGCTAAGTTAATTATTCCGATATTAGGTTCCCAATTGGCTGTATTCGCTAGAATTTGGGTGATATTCCTGAAATTGCGCTCACGATAATAAGAGCCAATTTCATCCGCTTCAAAAGCCTTTGTTATATATTTTCCACCTTTTCCTGTTTTAATATCGTCTGGAGGTATATTTATCGTAAAAATTTTTGCTTGGGGAGCGTTTTTAGCGATCAAAGCAGCAGAGTATCCTAATCCTGTACCAATATCTAGGCAAACACTCGGATTGATATTCCGCGCAATAGTTCCTAGGCACTCCGCATCTCTTACTCGACGTTCATTGACGTCTTCAAGATATTTAAATTCAAAAATTAATTTATCATCTAAGATTGGTTCAAATTGCCAACCAAATATCTTTCTCAGCTCTTTAACATCATTTAATTCAATTACAGCACGTTGTAAATTCACAAAATTATCGATACCCAATAATTTACGGAATCTAGACTGTATTAATCCCAATTCTATTCATTTCCTTTATATTAAAACATTTTTCACTGTTTATCCAAACTTGCTCCTACTAAATTTTTAATTCAATGAATCGATACTCCATTCACACCTTGGCCAACAGACTGGAGTATTGATGCCTGGTTTCTGAGTAGGTATGTCACTAATTACCTTAACATAACCATAATGTCCTTGAACATATGGAACTGATGAAGTATAATCTAAAAATACGATTGAAATTTTGTAAATACCTGTCGTTAATTGGAAAGGCCAGAAATGAACACGTGTAATACCAAATTGTGGAAGTATTTTCAGATCATTATGTTCCCCAAGGCGAATTCGTGTTCCCATACAATTAATTCCATCTTCATTGATGAAAGCAATCCAGATAAATCCATCTCGAATCTCTAGTCCCTCTCTAACTTCATAAGAAATACAAAGTGTAACATCCTCGTTACTTAAATATTCAACACTGGTTTTTCTGTCTTTAGACTCCACCCAGACCCGTTTTATGTAAATTTCATCAGTTGAATGGCCCGCATATTTCATGATCAGCTTCAGGCCTCCTTCTTCACCGTGAATTTCATTCTGAACATCGAATAGTTTAGTTTCTGAAGAACTTGTTATTAGATCATATTCTGCAATTACCTCTTTTACTTCACCAGAGGCTATTTTTTTTCCATCTTTAAGTAAAATAGCATTATCTGCAATGGCATCAACCAAAGCCATATTATGGGAAACTAGTACAACGGATTTATTCTCACTCATAAAGGTTTTCATATGTTCCGAACATTTTCGCCTGAATGATGCGTCTCCAACAGCCAATATTTCATCAATTAGTAAAATATCTGCATTACAATGAGCTGCAATAGCAAATCCTAATCTTACAAACATACCACTTGAATAGAATTTGACTGGAGAATTAATAAAATCCCCAATGTCAGCAAATTCTACAATATCATTAAATTTTTCATTCAATTCTTTTTTAGTCATTCCAAGAATTGCTCCATTAATGTAGATGTTTTCCTTCCCTGTAAGCATAGGATGAAAACCAGCACCTACCTCAATGAGAGATCCAACCCTACCTTTGATAGTAATTTTTCCTGTATCAGGCCAGAAAATACCATTAAGCATCTTAAGCAGAGTTGTTTTCCCAGAGCCATTGGGACCAATTAATCCCAATGTTTCCCCTTTTTTAACCTCAAATGAAACATTATTAACGGCCCAGAATTCTTTTGTTCTTAATTTTTCAGAATGAGAGCTAAAACCTAGCGTATTTCTTAGAATATCGTTAATACCATAAAGCATTGATCTTTTCAAAGACTTACAGTATTTTTTTGAAGCCTGTTCTACCGTAATCGCAATATCAGCTATTTTAGATCCTCTCCGCTACTCTTGTTTCAGTTAAGTGAAAAATGACTAAACATATTATGAAAATAATTAGCGAGAAAACAATTGAAATCAAAAATCCACTGCCTTCAGAAATTGATCCTACCAATATTAGCTCTCTCGGGAAGGAAACTAAATAATATAATGGATTAAAGTTTGTTAATTGAGCTAGAATTCCAGAGGTTGGCCTAGCATATAGAACAGGTGTTAGGAACATTAAAAAAGTTATAAATATTGAAAGAAAATTTCCAATGTCTCGCATGATTCCGTTCAAAACCGACAAAAGAAAACCAAGTCCTAATGTGAGTAACATTATTGGAATGATAAGGAATGGAGTTAATAAAATCGATACACTTGGGATATATCCATAAAACATGAATAATACGATTACTAGAACGAATTGAATTAAAAATGATACAATGGCTTGACCAGTGGATGCAATAACCAAGGATTTTTTTGAAAAATTAATTTTGACGATCATTGCACCTGCATTCACTAATGAATTTGAACTTGCGATCAATCCTGTAGCAAATAACTGCCAAAACGCCATACCAAGTAGAGCATATATGGGGTAAGGAGTATCTATAGGCCCGATTACGAAAACTCCAGATTGATTTAATATGATAAACGTGCCAATACTAACAAGAGGTATGATAATCGCCCATGAAAATCCTATAAATGATTGTTTATATAAAGCTAAAAAATCTCTTTTGAATAATTGGTATGTAAGCCAACGATTAGCTATTATTTCGTTAATAATTTCCCTAAATATCGGTAGGTAACCATTCTTCAAAGAGTTATCAGGTTCAAATGTCTTAATTTCATCTTTCATGGTTTATATCTCGTTGAAGGCCTTTTATTTGTGATAATGGGGTAAATTTGTAAGAATTTAAATTTCTTCAATGATTATGCAAATTAGGCTTTGTAAGTTAAATATGTCTCTGGAACAGTTTTACCCACCAATCAACTATATTTTTTCTCTTTTACCCAAAATCTTTTAATTTAATGAAATTATTAGAAAGAATGGTGGAATCATAATTACTGGACTAAAAGTCTCTATAATAATTTCTAATTATCAAGGCAGAAAATACTTACCTAAATGTCTTCACCACTTAATGAATCAAACCTACAAAAATTATGAAGTTATTTTTGTTGATGCTGGATCGACAGATGGGAGCGTTGAATATGTGAGGGAAAATTTTCCTCATATTCACACTATTCAGTGTGGACGAATAGGAGTTGGAGAAGCAATTAATGCTGGAATTAGAAAATCCTCCGGTGATATTATTTCATTTGATTTTAATACTGATGAATATGTTTTTTCTAATTGGCTGGAGGAGATTTGCAAATTACTTGACAAATATGATTATAATATAATAGCTGGAACAACAAGAATAATTTATAAAACGAATTTGATAGATGAAGCGGGGGTCAATATCAATTATTTAGGCAGATGGAATAAAATAGGACATAGAAAAGATATTAGAACCTTTGAGTTCAAACAAGAACCTGTGAAATTTGTTGGTTCACCAACCTTCCATCGTAAACTTTTGGATAAAATAGGATTAATTGATGAAACCTATTTTCTCTACTCTGAAGATTCAGATTTTTGTTATAGGGCAAATTTAGTTGGGATTAAGACTTATTGTGCATTCTTAGCTAGGAGTTATCACCATATAAG
>JAEOTI010000770.1 GCA_016839955.1 Candidatus Hodarchaeota archaeon
GAATCGTGGATATAGTTTCTAACAGGTAAGATTTTCGATGTCATTTTGTCTCGAAATTTCGTCGGGATCTTACCTATTAATCCCTTTTGGTCTCGTCATAGGGACTTTTTCATTGTGAAATCCATGCTAGAAGAGTAGAGATTACTCCAGTTTCAGTCAGTTTGCGAAATGACCAAATTTCCCATCTTTAAACCACCCGTACTACTTTATCAGGTGAAACAATGGTTACTAGGTCACAAATACCGTTGATTAAAGAACCAATAAAAAATACAATCTAGCTGCGCTTCCTATCTCTAAAAGATAATCATATGCTTGATGCAGCAATAAATTTCTTTGAACAGTTTGTTGGGTTATCGCCCAATGACATTTCTAAAGAGGGATTTCTATCAATAATCGAGGACTATAAAGTAGCTTTATTATTGTTTGAAACATTAAAGATGTATTTCTTTAGATCAAGTTTGAAGAGAAGTCAAGTTGAGATGCAGCTCCTACCTGCAGATCTTTGACTTTTTTCTTATAATCAGTGGTACTATCCAAACAAGACAATTTGTTCAAAAACTTGGACGAATCCTTAGACCAACACCAGGGAAAGGCAAGGCTCTATTATACGAGAACATCACTGAAGATACATGGGAAATTCAGACCTCTAAGCGACGTAGAATCCCCAAATACCAAACTTCAATCATCAATGAATTCAGTGAAAGATTTTTCGTGGATTTCGTGCCGTGTTATTGATTAAATTATTAAAGGAAAAGATCACGCGATAGAAAAAAGGGTTGTAATAATGGTTTCTTGAAGGTCTTTGGGCTTCTTTTTGCCTAAAACTTCCTTCCCTTTGCAAATTGTGTATATAGTTTTACCAATAACTATTTCTGGAACCAGTAATTCAGCTTTTAGATCTTCTCCTATTAACGTAGCTATTGAACCTAAACGTGATGCGCAGACTATTCTATGACCACAAATCTTGACCTAATTACAATAAGTTGTTGTATTTTTTAGCTTGCCAGTTTCACTCCCCAGAATACCCCCATACCCCTGTTCGTGGGGAATTTACTACTGGTAAAAACATCTCTTCACCACATTCATGTATTGCAGCACAACCCTCACACAACCATGTTTCTCCTTCATAGAAACACTCAGAACACATTTGAGTGGCTAGGTTTTCTTGACAATTACTACATAATATTGTAGGAAGTCTGTTTCTTGCTAGGATTGTGATATGCTCCTTTGATAAAAACCCTTCTCGCTCTGATAGAACTTTAAGCTCTAGGGTAGTTATGCTTCCAAAGTCATATTCATAACCCAATTTCGTTCCAACCTTTGCAATGTGTCCCAATTCCACGTCCATGGTCTTATCATAGGAAAAGTCATAGGGTTCATCAAATAAGTCGTACATATTACTTGTTTCTTGAATAATAAATCGACTTAAATGTCCACAACATTCCAGCCAAATCTCTCGAAGAAAGCTATCTAGTTCTGTTAGTAAAATAACGGTTTGCAACTCAATATGTTGCCAATATATTGGCCTATAGCGTCCAATGACCAATAAATGAAAGATTTTATGTAAGCTCTGCTTCCTGAAGAGCATTTCATTGATGCGATTCGTTTTTCACATGACTTCAGATGCCTCGTTATTCCTAATTTCTTGGAGTTTTTGTTACAAAAATAGCATTTTCCCGCCAATTTTAACCTTACCATGAGATATTCTTCCTAATCCAACCTTTTTCTACAATCTTCTCTCCATATTAATTACCTAAAACGAATAGTCTGGCAATTGGGTTTACGAGATATGTACTAGAACCAACAAAATCGCAAATAGAAAGTTTTATCTGAAACACGATGCTAGGATCGATTCATTAAAACTCTCATTGGAGTCAAGTGATATGAAATCCACACTCATCGTAAAGATTGTTCGATAATGATGAGGGAATAAATATTAATTGCTTTTCTAATTCATCTTGAGTTAAATTAAGTAATTTACCTAATTCTAGTAATTCTTCTTTGTTAACGGAGGAATTTATGGTATAATTTTGAAAATTATTCTTAAATTGTAAGAATCTAGTCTTCTTTTCAAAGGGTTTTAGTTTTTTATTGTGTTTTAATTCCCAATAACGTTCCCATAATTCATGTGATTCATCATTAATATCAAGAAATAAGTTAATCGATTGTTTCTCTTCAATTAATCTGAACTTTCTAGCAACCTCTTGATAGGAAAATCCAAGAACATCTTTTAGTATTTGTTTGGAAAAAGCTTTAGTAGTTATTCTTTGGATTTCTTGATAATACTGATTTGAAATTAAGAACCAATATTTTTCTGCTAGTATATTACCTGATCCATATGTATTCATGCAGTTAAGTAGGATTTCCTTGGTTATATACAATAAATCCTCATCATATATGTATTTTGAAAACTCTTTTTCATTGTCCTTTCTTAATCGAAAAACGTGGAATTCACCTTTTACTCCATTACTCGAATGTCTATTACATCTTCCAGCTACTTGAATTAGAGAATCAAGTGGTGCAAAATCCCTAAAAACTATATCAAAATCCAAATCTATTCCTGCTTCTATAACCTGAGTAGATATAAGTAATAATCTCTTCCAATTATTTTTAATTCTCTTTGAAATACATTCTAAACGATTTTTTCTATTAATAGGTAGAACATCACTAGATAAAAATTCTAAGTGAATATTTTCACCTAGATCCTGATTCTTGATACTACATTTAATCAAATTGTGAAAATCTCGCGCAGATCTTCTCGTATTAAAAACAAAAAGGAAATTCTTCCTTTTTAACGCATTGTAAAGATTGAATTGTTTTTCAACGGTTTTAAAGAATTCTATAATTGTTAAAACATTTTTTAAATGAAGAACGATATTGATGCGATCTAATGAGTCAAAATATATCTGTTTATTTTCTAAAAGTTCGATAACATTATTTTCAGGTAAGATCATAGGTAAAGTCGCTGAAACTAAAAACAAGTTAGAATTAAAGTATCCAACAAAAGATTGAAATATTTTTCTGACAAGTAACCAGTATTTTAGAGGAATACATTGTACTTCATCAAGTACAACAATTGAATGACTTATTTTATTAAATCTTCGATTTAATGTATTATGGTTTGAAAAAAAAATGTTCAAAAACTGATGAAAGGTTGTGATTACTGTATCACTTTGCCAGCCTTCTATTAATAAATTTGCATCACTTCCCCTCATTTCAACATCTTTTCCATCGATTCTCATTGTATATGTTACATCTGACTTATGATGATGACATATAAGCATCTGGGCATTGTTTTTTGAACCATCTGGTACTAGGTTCAAAAATTCTGAGTGAATTTGATCTGTTATACTAAGGAAAGGAAGACAATAAATCACTCTCGGAAGCTCTTTTCTTGGAGCTTTTCCTATCCGTTTATTCCATTGATTTTTAATACTAATTTTATTCATTAGATTAAAAATTGCATTAATCGTTGAAAGTGTTTTACCTACGCCTGTTGGAGCATTAATAGAAAATACTGACCTTTCTTTATATCTAATTGCTAGTTGATTTTCTATCTCCTCAAAGATTTCGATTCTCATTTGATTCATTTTTTTATGATTTAAAATTCCTTTTTTTTGTAAAACAGCTACCCTTCTTTTAGCATTTTCAAATATTTTTATTGTTTCATCTTCCATAGGTAACGGATATTCGCTGTCAAAAGCTGCATCCATCTTATCTGCTTCTAATAGACATGAATTTAAGAGTTTTCCAATAAGAAACAATAAGATCCTCTTATCTTCTTCATAAGCCTCATTACAGAATTTTTTAAAGTTAAATGCTATTAATGGTCTGATCATTGGTGTTGTAAAATGGTCTTCTCTTGTTTGCAAACCAGAAATCTGTTTTATCAAATTATGGACTTTTTTAAATAATTCATCGAAATCTAAACTTTCTAATTGGATAATATGTTTCTTTAAAAGGTCATTATAGCACTCTTCCAATTTTTTATAGGCAAATTCTTCATTAAGAGTATTGAATTGTTTCATTAGAAAATAACGATTCTCTTGTGTCGAAATAAAGGATTGAAACGCGTCAGTTAGATTTTCCATCTTTCTATGATGATCTTTGACTATGATAGTTCCTAGAATGATGAAAAATTCACTAGGAATCGATTCAAAGTCTCCATTCGGCTTAACACTTTCAAAATATTTTTCCAATATAGTAAATGTGAAAGTTGATGATAAAAATGAATGTGTTGCTTCTTTCGTCATAGGTTTGTTATCATCATGAAGTCTTTCTTGGAAAAAAGCGTTGGCTTTTCCAAAATCGTGTGTAACTGAGATAATTCTTTGAACATCAGCAATAAATCTATTTATAGTTGGAATCGCTTCTTTTAAAAGAACTTGGGAGTTGTTTGTTACATTTTGGAGATGAATTTTCAAATCTTTATCTATGTGAGACTCAATTATCTTAGAAGAAGATAACATTCTCTGTCATTCCATTTTTATATTTAACCTCGGTGTAATTTTGAGCTTTTATAGTTATAATTTCACCAGAAGGATTGTAAAAAATTTTTATATATTCAGTTACAATACGATCCTCCTTCATCTTATTCGGGACATTTACAATTTTGATTAATGGATTTTTATCGAGATTCAACTCAATGTTTGGAGCTTGTTCATCAGTGCTAATCGGGATAATAGAATGAACTTGTATCCATTGATTTTTGAGGATTTTTTTTTCTACCTCACCAATGTCTACAAAACTAAAATTGCAGATAAATTCACTAGACCCAAGAAAAGGGGTGAAATAACTCTTATGTGACTTAATTAACTCACAGAGTTCATCAAACTTAGGATTTGAATTTGGATAATAAACTCGGTAAGAAGGTCTGACTAAAATTTCAAGTTTTGCCTGAGTATGGGGTGACTGACCAGGCCATTCTAAACCTGTATAAGCTGCAACTTTTGCATCTGGAGGTAAATTTAAAATTTTTAACCATTTCTTAGTATTTTCAGTGATTTTACTGCTTCTACTTTTAGTATTCAACCAATTGATTCCCAGACCAATTTTTTTAACTTTCTTATTAATTCTTATCGCGATTTGTGAATTAAAAAGATCATACCGTTCTTTAAATGATAATCCAAGAATGGCTCCAATTAAACCAGTCAAACAGGTTTTCGGTGGTATTTCAAAGGTAAGGGGGGATGAGGTGGTATAATAGCTTTTAAAAAAACCAAAATCGCCCATAATATCAAAAAGTAAGCAATCCTCCACTTAATCACCTTTTATATAAAAGAAAATTCTGATACCGGTAATTTATCATCTTGCCAACTTTTAATAAGCTCTGCGATACTTGTGTAACCAGCTGATTTGAGAAATTCTGGATGAACTTTTATATGAATTTTCTCAATCTTATCTTTGTTATTTATAAAAGCATCATTTAAAGCAGAAAGATCAACCTTAAGCTCACTTATGTCTCGAAGAGCTACATCCTCCTGATTAGCATCCTTTTTAGTTATTTTCACTAATTTATCTACCTGACCAATGAAAAATAAAGGATCTGAATATTCAATTTTAATTAGAAGGCGAGACAAATGACCTATTTTGGATCGTGATTGGAGTCTATTTGTACCAATCCATAAACCGTTCATAAGCAGGTCAACATCAGCTTTAGTTAATTGAGATATTTCTCCAAGTTTCTCGTTTATTATTCCATAGAACTTGAATAAACCATAATGAATTATATAATCTTCTCTAAAGCTTCTTTGAAGTGCTTTTTTCTTACTTGCAAATGCTGCTGTTCCTTGCATAAAAATTGGTTCAACTTGATGAACTGAAGACGCATAATTGAACTGAACAGGTCCAGTTATCTGAACAGATTTCTTTTTCTCTCCAAGTGGTATTGCGCAGCCAAAGAGTCTAGTGTCAATACACTGCGAGAGAATTTTTAGTTCGACATCTCTTGTACTATCGTCTTTATCAGAAAAATCAAGTGCTCTTTCTTGGGCCATCTTGATAGTACCATCATCTTTATCAAATTCATCAATAAAAATAGTTTGTTTTTCAAAATCTCTCAAATAATCCCGAATAGTTCTTTTAAGACGAACATCAGTCACGTAACAAAGCCCAGTTTCTTCGTCGATTCTTGGCCGATTATCAGCAAGGGGATCTCCATTAGGATTACAATCTCTTACATCATAGATAAAAATGATTTCTGAACGATTCTTTACAAAATTACTCGTTTTTGCTTCTTTTGACATTTTTACTTCACCATCGATTTTTTTTAAGCTTACAAAGATTTTTCTATTATTGTTTTTTTGTCAGGAAGTTTGAAATATTGATAAGACGCCATTCCATGAGTGAAATACCAGCTCATTTCGATTTGACTCAAATTCCATTCCATTCCAGCTCGTTGAAGATAGAATGATATTTCATGAACAAGAGAAGAGTAGGATTTCCCTAGCTGTTTCAATTTTGTAACTGTTTTGGGAAATAAGTCCAATAAACGACGCTTATCCAACCTAAGATTGTGTAGTGAATTCCAAAAAGGTTCATTCCCTTTCTTTTCGGGGTTTCCAAGGCGTTGTGTTTCAAGTAAAAACCCAACAAGAGCACCTTCTAAGAAAATTGCCTTAGAAACTGAATCAGGAAAAAATTTGTTGTATTTTTGAAAATATTCATCAATAACATCCTTATATGTTTTTTTAATACCCTCGATCTCTCTTTTTTGATCTTCCAATTATTGTCTCTCCTTAATATTTCACTTGATTTAATTCTTTCAATAATAAGTAAATCGGAATAAAATTATACACCCCCTGAGCTACTATGACACTTGCACTTACATTCTCACTCTTTGAAATTGAAATTTTCAGAGAAGAATAGAAACGATTCAGAAGGCGTTTGAAATTAATAGAACCTCCAGTCATTAATAGCCAGATAAATTGTAGATAAGCATCTCGATCAAAAGTGGTTCTTCCAGCCCCAGTTGTAAATAATTTCCTTAAATTATAAAATGAAAACCCTAGAGGGTATTTATCAGGTTTTGTTCCAAAAATTTTAGGATTACTTTCGAATGAATCAGTGTTTCTAATTGCTTTAGCAATTATATTTATTCTACTGGGTAAAATATCTGCAATTTCAAGTAGGATGTTAAAAACTGAATTCCCTGGGCCTACTAGTTCATAAAAAAGAAAAGTAAAGAGTAATTGATCTTTTTTATTTCTAAGGATTGAGAAAATTAGATTTTCATCACTTGCTAGAGCTTGGAATGATTTTCTGCTTTCAAGATTTTCTCTTTCATCTTTAAAAGCGATAAAAAATTGTTTTAAACTCTTAATATCAGCTAATGGTTTTGGGATAAGCAAGTATCGAATCCCTCCTAAAATGAAATTTAAGTTTTGATCAATGTAATTCTTTCCTATTGCAAGATAAAGACTGCAACTTTCACATAGAGGAAAATTTTTATCCATTTTCTTAGCATCGAAACCACCAGCAACATATCCGCTTTTATCTGCTGTATAAAAGCTATAAGGTGACGCGTGTCCCGATAAAAGACCAGATTTTTTATGACAGATACTACAAACTTCAGCTCCACCCTTGTTCCAACTTTGGTCGAATTTATTCATGGTAACGATAAATTTTTCTTTAAAGAAACTGAGAAAATCAGGATGTTCTTTTGGAAATTTATTATCGATAGTTATTGTAACAATAATATTGAAATTTGTCTTATCCTGTGATATTTGCAAACATCGATCAACTAAATGATCAGTAATGGATTCTTTATGGGATTGTAGTAATTCATAAACCTCGTCAAATGAAGAAATTCTTTTCTTGGCAGCATTAAAAAATTTTAGGATATTCTTATAATATTTCAGAACCCCGCCTCGAATTTTGTCTTCAGGGGTTGATCCCTTCTTTTCAGGATAAACTTTGATTGTGGGGGTACTATATGCACCTCCACTAGCAGGAAAGGCAATTATCTTTTCATCAAATTCTTCATCATACTGAAAAGAATCAATTCCTTGAAATTCGAGACGTGCGGAAGATTCTTTAGATGCAAGTTTAACAACTAATAAACGAGGAAAATCGATAGGACCAGTTCCTTTGATGGATCTCTCTGTGAAATTATCAAGGTCAAAAGGTTTTATAGATATAAATTTTAACAGTTCTTTAAATCCCAAATTCTTTAATCTATCATTATCTGTCTGGTTACTGATGTCCAGTCCTATTTCCTGAGCTACATAAACCTTCCCAATATTATATATGGCCTCCATCACCGCTAATTTTCCTCCTTATCAAAACCTTTATGAGAATCTTAATATCGTTCATATTCATCAGATTCCCTGAGCTACATAAACCTTCCCAATATTATATATGGCCTCCCTCACCGCTAATTTTCCTCCTTATTAAAACCTTTATGAGAATCTTAATATCGTTCATATTCAACAGATTTCCGCTCTGATTTAGTTTCTTTAGATTTAAATTTTGATGTATTCAATTTTATAAATAAACCATTATGTACATACCTTAAAAATGTCATATACTTTGAAAATACCCCATTTTTGAAAAAGTAATTGTATTAATGCGTCAAAGAAGTTGTTCTTAGTATTTGTCTCTGAATCAGTTCCCGATTCATCTAGAGCTTTTAACAATTGCATATTTTTAAATTTGTACACTGAATGTTATCCTATTTTAGATGATCCAATTATTTCTCTAATAACTGGATTATTAATCCTTATTCTTATAGATTGAGGAATTTCTTTTTCTATGTTTTCTTGCTGGATTTCAAGATGATTTTGTCTGTACATTTCTTTCAATTTATTAGTATTATAACGCGTATATTAACCTTTCGGAAATATATTTCCGAAAACCATATATATATGTTTTAATGACACTAAATTATATAGATGTGTCAACAGTGATACTGGAGAAACAAAGGCCTATCTTAATTTTACAATCGTTATTTAAAACTACC
>JAEOTI010000771.1 GCA_016839955.1 Candidatus Hodarchaeota archaeon
AACTCTCTCCGTGTTGTTTTTTCATTAAGTTGCTTGATTTTCATTTAATAGATATTACTATTTTTAATAACATCAAATGGTACTTGGAAAATGTAACGGACACGCGTCCCAGCTTTAACTTCTATAATACGATAACGACCTTTGAATTCTTCCTTCAATGTTTCTATAATCCCTTTGAGAATTTTCTTATTCAGTAACAAAAGAGAGACATATCCATTAGGTCTGAGAATAGTACAATTGCATATTTCATCTAATAGCTGAAGGGAAAATTCGTACCCTTTTTTACCTCCAATTAGCTCATCATAGGTTCCACCGAATCCTCTGTGAGTATTAGAAAACTCCATTGGTTTATCAATACTGTATTGTGGCGGATAAGAGATAATTCTATCAAAAATTCCCTCTTGAATAACATTTTTGATGATTTTATTTTTAGGGGCTTTACAGACTTTAATTAAATGACCAAGATGATTTTTCTTAACATTTTTCTTTGCGTAATTAAAATTTAGTTCATTAACTTCAGTAGCAACAATTTTACAGTTCATTCTGGCCATCATCATCGCTAGTATGGCAGTTCCACCTGTACCAATTTCTAAAATATTTAAATCGGGTTTTATCGACTTCTCAATAAAAAGAGAGCGAAGACAAACCGCTGGTATAAGTTGTCCTGGAGGAATGTCGATATTCAAGCTATATTTCAATCTTAAAACTGTCTTATTGTATTCGATTAGTGCTTTTGAATCTCCAAGGTCAATTTTTCCATTTTTTAAGTAAGATAATAAACGAATATTTTCTCTTGCAGCAATGTTGAGAGGAATGCAATGTTTCTCAAGACTAGTTTTCTCATATATTTCGAAATCATTTTTCTCTTTCAGTAATACTGCCTCCAATAATAACAGGGTTTGAATGAAACTCAATTAAACATGGATTAATTAAGGAGTAATTCACTTAAAATTAAAGCTCTTGAGTAGTAAACATGGAATTTTAAATAATTTCAAAAAACTTGTTTAGAGATATAGATCATCTAATTAAAATACAAAATTAAAACTAAACAGAAAAGGCAAAAAAAGATCAATTTCTATAGCAACAATTGGAGGCAACACAGTGTGAAATACAACTTTATTTTTAAGCTCCTACTTCTTGGTGAACCTGCTGTTGGCAAAACAAGTCTAATTATTCGTTATGTAAAAGACACGTTCAAATCAGATTATTTAACAACTCTAGGAGCTAATTTTTTAGTGAAGAATGTGGAGCTTCCTAACGGTTCTACTGTCTTATTACAAATATGGGACATTGCTGGGCATGCAAGATTTGCTCGATACGCACATGCTTACTATGCTGGCGCATCGGGAGTTCTTTATGTATATGACGTCACAAGACCTGAAACTTTGAAGAAATTAGTTGAATGGCACAATGATGTTCAGGAACGGGCTCCGAAGAAGATACTTTCAGTAGTCATTGGTAACAAAAACGATCTTGATAATACTGTTCCTGATGCTGATAGAGACGCAATGGGTGCCCAATTAGAGTCTATTTCCTCCTTTTCTACTTCAGCAAAAGAAGGTGTGGGTGTAAATGACGCTTTTCATGCTTTTGCTGAAAAGTTAACAGAACAAGCTTCACCATCCAAAAAGTAATCTATTTGTCTAATTTGCCCAAACCACCTCCACCAGGACTTTGAATACAAATTACACTATTCTTAGGACAAGTAAGAGTTATTCGTGATGGAAGTTCTTCAATTATACGATCCTCTGTTTCCATCCAATTTCGTCCTTTTTTTCCGTCTTGTCCACCTTTTAATCCCCATGGGGCTGTTGTTCGCCGATCCGATTGTATTGATACAGTACTTTCATTAAGTAAAATTATTTCTCTTCTAAGGCCCATTCCTCCATGATATTTTCCTTTACCTTCAGTCCCTTCAGCTTGAGAATATGCTCTAATTCTCAACGGATATGTGATTTCGAGACTTTCAATGGGTGTATTTGCTGTGTTTGTCATATGAGTATGGCAAGTGAATCCATTTTTAGTAGAACGAGCCCCCATTCCCCCTGCAATTGTTTCGTAATAAGTAAATGGTTCATCTTGATAATCTCTTGTGTTTGTACCTCCTATTGTTAGGTTATTCATTGTTCCCTGACTTGCAGCGGGTATCCAATCAACTATTTGCGTTAAAGCACCAAATAGGCAGTCTACAATTCTTTGACTTGTCTCAACATTGCCTGCACTCACAGCTGCAGCCCATTTCGGGTTCAGGAGGGATCCAGAGGGAGGTTTCTTGACAATAATTGGTTTATAGCAACCATAATTAGTAATAACATCTAAATTGTGGACTAAACATCGGAACACATAATAAACAGCTGATAGAGTTACTGCAAATGGAGCGTTGATATTAGCTTTTACTTGTTGAGAAGTCCCGTTAAACGAAATACATGCTTTTCCATTTTTTATCTCTACCTGGCAACAAATCTTGATTTTTGGGCCATTTGGCAACAAAGGATCCATAAAATCCTCAAATTCATATGTTCCATTTGGGTATTGTCGGAGAGTATTTTCCATTGTTCTACAAGAGATTTTAGCTAATTCAGAAGTAGCACAATTTATATTTTCTAGACCAATTGAGTAAATCAGGTTATTCATTCTTGAAATTCCAGTTTTCAAACCTGCAGTTTGAGCCCTTAAATCTCCTCTTCGTTCTTTAATGGTTCTTACGTTCGCTAATACTAGCTTCATGACGTCTTGGTTTTCTTTCCATTCTCTATAGAGCATAACTGGTGGAATAACGAGCCCTTCTTGAAAAATTTCTGTACTAAGTCCAGGCATGGATCCTGGGTAACTCCCACCGACATCTGCATGATGTGCACGATTACTTACAAAGAATTCAACCTGATCATCGATAACTAAAGGTGCAATCAGAGTGATATCTGGAAGGTGAGTTCCTCCCTGCCATGGATCATTTAATGCTATAACATCTCCATTATTGAAATTCGTTCCATATTCCTGAATTGCTTCTTGAACCGAGAGAGGCATAGATGCTAAATGAACCGGTATATGCTCTGCTTGAGCAATTAAACGAGCTTGTGAATCGAAAATCGCAGTGGAAAAATCTAAACGTTCTTTAATATTAGGACTGTACGCTGTTCTTCTTAAAATGACGCCCGTCTCTTCAGCTACTGATTCTAGTAGCTTTTGTATTATGGTAAGTTCCGTTGGGTTCATAGAATTCAACCAATGAAAGATAATTATTCAATATGTTTCAGGATCAAACAACCAGTGGGGTCACATTCAGCAACCCAACCAGGTAGAACAACAGAAGTTGAATCTGGTTGCTCAATTATTGCTGGACCTTGTATTAAATTGCCAACTTTGAGTTGTTGTCTAAGAAAAATATCAGTTTCTATCCAATCCTCAAATAATACGCTTCTTTGAGTTAATAGCGCCTCATCACTATTTCTATTACCTTCCTCGGGTTTTTGAAACTGAGGAACTGTTTGTTTGGACATTCCAATGACACGAATGTTAACAATTTCAACAAGGGATTCATGAGTTCTAAATCCATAAATTTTGTAATGCTCACTTTCAAACATTTCCCGAATAATTTGGGTTCTTTGAGTTTTATAAAGCTTCTTTTGAGGAAAACTCAAATTAAGTTCATAAGATTGGCCTTTATACCTGCAGTCAATTTCCCACAGTATCTTAGTGTTAATCCTAGATATTCCTTCAAGTTGTAAGAATTCAACTACCTTTGACTCAAGCATTTTATATTCGTGAAATAATTCTTTAATTGTAATATCCTTAGTAAACTTCAGAATAGATTTCATTTCAGATCTTCTATGATCTGCCGTTAATAAACCAACTGAACTCCAAACACCAGGGTATGGTGGTATAACGACAATTTTTATGTTTGCTAAGGAGGCAACAGAACATACATGCGTTGGTCCGGCACCACCAAACGACGCTATTATACATTGTCTTGGATCATGACCTCTTTCTAAAGATACTTTCCTGACAGCCGTAACAACGTTTGTATCTGCGATTGTCAATATACCATTAATACACTCATCTATAGAGATCTTTAATTGATCAGCAAGTGCTTCAATAACGACCTTTGCTTGCTCAGTAAATATATCAATTGTACCTCCACAAAAATTCTTAGGATTTAATCTTCCAGCGAGTAGATCTGCATCAGTAACGGTTGGATCTGTTCCTCCTTGTCCATAGCACGCTGGACCTGGACTTGCTCCTGCACTAAGTGGTCCAACTTGAAATAAGCCATTTTTACCTATATGTGCAATAGAACCTCCCCCCGCACCAACAGTAACTACATCAACAGAGGGAATAGAAAGGGGAAGATCTGAGATCTTACAGTCTCGCGTATATATAGCATTACCATTCAATATCAAAGAAACATCGGTACTTGTTCCACCTATATCCAATGAGACTATTTTAGATGTATCTAAGTTATTTTGAGGTGATCCAGCTAACATTCGTTGTATTAAGACACCTCCGAGTACTCCTCCTGCGAGGCCAGAAAGGATTATTTCAGCTGCTCGCTCAGTGGCATGTGAAAATGATACAATTCCTCCATCTCCCTTCATAATTCGAATTTCTTCAAATTCTTTTTGAAAGAAGGCATTTGTTCGATTGATGAATCTTTTTAGATAATTTTTCATTATTGGTTTAACATATGCGTCAAGAAGTATGGTAGATGTTCGTTCGTACTCCTTAAAAACAGGTAGTACTCGACTAGAACGTGAGATAGCAAGATCTGGTTTGTATTGAGAGAGCAATTTCTCAATTTGTATTTCATGGATTGGTTGTTGAAATGAAAAAATGAGACAAATGGCAACTGATTCAACATGATCAGGGATAGATTTTACAGTATTTTTAATATCTATGTGATTAATTGGCTCTATGATCCTTCCATCAGCTCCAACCCTTTCAGCTATTTCAAAACGGAGGTTACGGGGAGCTAAAGGATTAATAGGATCTTCATTTAAATCATATAAACATCTTCGAGTCTGTCGTCCTATTTCAATAACATCTTTGAACCCTTTAGTTGTTATTAGGGCAGTAGTGGCGCCTTTTCGTTCAAGTACAGCATTTGTGGCTACTGTTGACCCATGAATAAGGATATCTAAATCTGGAGTTTTCCCAATAAATTGATCTTTAAGTTGGACTAGGGCATTTTGCACTCCTATGGATTGGTCCTTGGGAGTACTGGGAACTTTAAGAATCGTAATGGCTCCAGATGGCGAAATAAATGTGAGATCAGAGAATGTACCACCAACGTCTACACCAATAACGGATGTCATCTCATAATTTGGCTCATTAAGATCTTTAATTAGAATTTCCCAAAAATCTGGTTCAAATGATTTTTGATTATTTCAAAATATACCCAATCCTGCAATAATCATTCGAACTAAAACAATAATGAGCAAACCACCAAATATCTGTTGTAATTGTTCCGCAGGGATTTTACGAGCAAATTTAGCTCCAATTTGAGCTCCAAAAACGATTCCCAATATCATCCAAGGTACAAAGTCCCAAGCTACACCTTTATCCCAGATCTTGACCGAAACTCCTGCAATCGAAGTGAAGATCATAACAAAAGCTGAGGTTCCAACAGCAAAGTGCATTGGTAAACCAATTACGAGCGCTAATGTAGGAACAGCAACTGCCCCTCCACCGATTCCAAGCAAACCTGAAGCAAATCCAGCAATAAAACCAAGAATTAGTCCAAAAGTATATTGTTGCTGCGATATAGAAGGTAATTGTTCTAAAATGTCATCTTGTAATTGTATTAGATTGTCATTTTCGGTATGTCGCCTTTTCTTCGGTCTTAAAATCATCTTTGCAGCAATAGGCATCATAAATAGACCGAACACTAATTGTAATATTGCTTCTTCTAACATAGATCCAATAATTGCACCGAGAATCGCACCTGGAATAGTTACAGTAGCATAAATCAAACCAAGCTTGTAATGAATTCGTTTTTGCCGAAAATAAGCAAAACTACTTGATAAAGCAGTAAATATAATAACCACTAAGGAAGTTCCCGTGGCTTTTTTCATTGGCAATTCAAAACCTAGATTCAATATAGGGACCATTAAAATGCCCCCGCCAATACCGAGCATCGCTGCAATGATTCCGATTCCAAAAGCTATTATTGTAATAAAAAGTGCTTCTAAAGGGTCCAAGATTATCAAACCAACTCAATCAATCGTTTTGGGGAGAAAATATTAGTCAGATTGGATGAATATTACTGAATTTCCTACCTTCTTTGTAATTTTTCCGTTTGATTGCTGTTCGAGTTGTTTAAGAGTTTCTTCAACATTTTCCACTGATTTAAGAATACGAACTTTGACAACCTTCTTCTTATTTAACTGGTCATTGAGTTCTCGAATGAGATCTTCTGTAGCTCCGAGTTTACCAATGTTAAGACTTGCAGCAGAATGTAGTAGTCTATTAATTAATTTTCGTTCCATTTCAAGACCACTTGAAAAAAAAAGGAATTGATAGGTTAAATTTAACCTATCGCTTCAAGAATTTTATCTAAAACCATTTTTTCGGGAGCTGCTCCTTCAAGGAAAACTGGTTTTCCTCCTTCGGCTTGTATAACGGTTTTAGGGACTCCCATTACTCTGTACTTTTGACTAAGTTCTCGAAATTCCATAGCTTCAACCATATCACCGGTTATTCTTTTATTAACCATTGCAAAACGGTGAGCAGTCCTCACTG
The DNA here is from genome assembly GCA_016839955.1 of Candidatus Hodarchaeota archaeon. The sequence goes on from JAEOTI010000771.1 coordinate 6,736, forward strand.
CTTGTGTACAGTAGGGACATGTGGGAGTTACAAATACTTGAATATGAATATCTTTTTCTAAAGATTTTAGCTTTTCAACAATCTCCTGGTCCATTTGAAGATTCGTACCCACTTCTGAAATATCCTCGATCAACGTTCCAAATTCAAAGCCAGAGGGAATTCCAAAGTAACGAATCTTATGGCCTTGCAAATCGTCTGTTGTAATAATGATAGCTGGTAATTTATCTATTCCCATTTCTTTCGCTTTTGGATCATCTGTATTTTCGATGACATAATCTTCGATTATGACTTTTTCAGATTGGTCTGCAACAATAGTAACGAGTTCTGATGTCTCACTGCAGAATAGGCAGTGTTCAGAACCCGTTGTGAAAAGTTTTAAAGTTACTTGTTTTTGTAAAGTGTTGAATTTTTCTCTAACTTGCTGTAATGTCTCTTCGTCGATTTCTACAACCATTTCTTTCACCCGAGTATGAATTTAGTTTTTACTTTTTTTCTTTGTATTTTCTTAATTTTAATACCTCTTTTGGCAAGAAAAGTTCAATAATTTTCGTTTGACAACCTTCTTTGTTATTAAAAGTACGTTTCGAGTGACCTTTTGCAAAGAAAACGACATAATTCTTTGGACCATTAGACCACAATTACTTAAGAGAATAAGGAAAGGTCAAAAAAATAATCTAGATGACCGTCTGTTTATGATAAACTATCACAATTTTGAAATCAAATCAGTTGGTCTACCTATTATTCAGGTGATTATTCAATGGACACTGTAGATATTGAAGATGCAATTCGAATGAGACGTTCAATCCGCGAATTTAAAGCCGGAGAGAAAATTTCAGATGAAGTGATTGAACGGATTCTCGATGCAGCCCGTTATGCTCCATCTCCTGAAAATATGCAAATGTGGAGATACGTAGTAATCAGAGAAGATCTGGAGTTAAAGAAATACATCGCGGAAATTAGTCAAGAGATGGCAGCAAGAACTTTTGGTTCAGCACCTTACGAGGCGACCACAGGGAGACTTTGGTGGCTTGGTGATCCACGTAGGGCGACAACTTATGAAGTCATGAAAGACGGTGAGTTATTCCTTTACCCCCAAAATGCTGACACAATTGTTATTGGTTGTGCATCAGGTGCGCATCAGGATTCTGGCTATTATTATCCTTTGGAACTCTTTGGATCTGTTGTCGTAGGAATGGGTATGTTAC
>JAEOTI010000772.1 GCA_016839955.1 Candidatus Hodarchaeota archaeon
GGGTGTTAAATCGATGGTTGAAACTTTGAGATCTTTGGTTCCAACTATCACTTGGCAAGATGAGCCCAAATATTTCTTATCTGACAAAGAGATTGAAGTAATCGAAACCTTCAATAGAAGTGTACCTAAAGAAATACAAATTCAGGATTTTGATATTATCGGGTGGGCTGTTGAAATTCTTGAGCAATGTTGGAGGGATAGACCTGTATCTAAACAGTTAAAACCTAGAAAACAGAAGCCCCATCTATTATGGGTTCCTAGTAAAGTACAAAAACATGAGGGAAGAGATCAGGGAAGATTAAGTCGCACTTTACTTGAACTTGCTGCTTTGGTTCATGGAAAAGCTACTCTTGAGTTAGCAAACGCGTTGTCAGTAAGTAATTACAGCATTACAAAGTCAGTAAAAAGAGGTGAGCAGCATTATGAACCATTCTTCCCAATTTCATTCATTGACAATAAAATCGTTACATTGGGGATTAAAATTTCAGAGGGAAATCCAGTTGCTTTAGATTTCTATCTTCCTTGGAAATTCCTCGACCCCTTAGTCAATCAATACCGAGAAATAGGAGAAAAAATCGCTTTCATAAAGAAAGACAATGAATTTCCTACCTTAGAAGGTCTTGGATTATTCGATAATAGTCAAAGAACACCAACTGAAATTGCGAAGGTGTTACTAATAGCGTTACAGCGTTGGTGGTTGATGGAATATGCAATTTTAGATACTGTAATCATTTCTCAATTGATTACTACCGAATTAATGCCTCTTCCTGCTGCACTTCATGCTTTTGCTATGGCAAACAAAGAAGTGACGATTTCACGATTATCCAATCTATATCAAACCTTTGAGGAGGACATAGTTGATCAAGTTAAGGGTATTTTGAGTACAACATATGAAATCCCTACTCGGTTGAAGGATGAGCAAATTTTAATTCCAATTACTGTTTCACATAGACTTTTAGAGATTAAATCAGAATATGACGTTTATACCTGGTTAAAGCATGGTGGATTTATATTTCCATTCGAATATGAAAAAACTCTTGTTCCACTTTATCAAGAAACAATTGAAGAAATCATTAATGATGTGAATAAGAATTCAAACCTAGGGTTAAAACCAAATATATCAATTAATAGTTTTGTTGGAGAAGGAAAAACAGGGGTTCTAGGGCAACTTGTATTAAAATTGATAAAAGAAGAAAGATCAATCTATATTTTTCAACGGGGAATGGTTACAGGAGTTTTTCCTAGTGATGCTATTTTCATTATTGACAATCTTCACAAATTAGATAGTGAATCTTTGAAAGCAATTCAACGTCTACAGACTCATGGATATCAGATTATTTTTTCTCAATCTAAAGAATTAGCTTATACAGTGGCCACAAAATTTGAAGATTTAAAATTAGCTCATGCTTTTCGTATAAGATACATTGATTTGCCTTCATTATCGAGGGAAGAGATCAACTTGTTGATATCATTTTTCCTTGAACCGTGGATTGAAGAGCTCTCTAAAGATACACTTGATCCATTAGCTCTATTCACAAAGACACCACGAACTATTGCTCAATTATATTCATTTCTCTGTGTTACAGGTCAAAAAATATTGACTCCGAAATTTATAGGTCTTTTTATGAAGGTACAACCTCTTTATGACATTGCTAAAGTTGTATCTTTGGCATTTATTTCAGAGAAAATGAGTCTTGATCAAATGAGGGCAGAGTGTTGTATTTTATCCGCGTTAGGAGTAATTGGATCGATTTCTCGAGCACACTTAGACTATTTAGAAAAGTTAGTATGTGAAAAATATAATGTTGAACACCTCTGGTTCTATAAAACTTTTACTCATATAAGATCTAATGCCGTTATTATAGGAGGAGGATTATTATCTGATTTTTTTAAAGCGCCAGAGAAAATACTTTCATTACTAAAAATCAATGATTTCGTAGAAAGAATTCCAAGTTTAGAAATAGATCTGGTTTTGGAATTAATCGAGAGATTGGAAGAATGTAGAAAAATTGTACGATCAGGGATAATTCAACAAGGTCTGAAAAATTACTTAGCTGACCAATCACCTAAAGAGGGATTCTTACTAATTCCCTATGTTCTCAAATCAATTTTCTTTATTGAACCAACAAGTACCGTGATTTCAGAATACCTCTCGATTGTCACAACCAAAAAACGATTAAAAAGAGTTAATAAACAACTCCATGATGATTCTTTAGCAGAATTATTTGGAGGAGTAAATAATCTAATATCAACACAAATGACCTATGGTGAGCGATTATCAGATGCAATACAGCTTTGTGAATTCTTTTTAGAAGTTATAGAAAAGTTTGATCTAAAAACAACAAGATTTAAAGAAGCTAAAGGAACCTTATTATTAAACTATACGCGACTCCTAGTTGATACAGGACAGTTTGACCTAGCATACAAGAAATTGCATTATATTTTACAATATTGTCGTAAAAATGGATTTGTTAATTGGGAGGCCAATATTTATAACCGTCTTGCGAGACTTGATATGCATTTTTCTCCATTACTCCTCATTCGTGCTAAAAAACTACTAAGAAAAGCTCTTACCCGAATTCATAACGTGGAAACAACTGGCGCAGATGAATTAGAAACAATAACCCTCAATGTTTCAGCACACATTCATCTTATGGAAAGAAATATAGAAATGGCTAAAAAAACAAGTAATAAGGCCTTAGAATTTGCTAAACGCATTAATCGGCCTCAGTCAATTGGATTTGCACAATGGATTGAAGCTATGACTGAATGGATAGATCCAAACGGAAATAAAGAAGTTGTAATTGAAAAATTAATGCGTTCTTTAACAACATTTGAAAGGTATGGACAATACGCAAGAGCGACTCAGTTTAGATGGTTACTCCCTGTAATCCTTATTTCTCAAGATGAAATCGACAGAGCTGACGAAATAATCAAAGATATGAATCAACGTTTTGCAAGACATTATGAAGGTTTAATGGTCAAAGATTTTTCTATTCCAGTGTCCTTACTAAGCAGTGAAGCAATGCCGGGTTCATCTGGGCTCATGTATCACTATCTATGGACTAATCATCCAAGAAGCCAACAACGAGATGCTATAGAATCTTATCCAGTCTTTCTAGAAGAATTTAAGAAATTAAAAATAAAAAGATCTGAATTTCTAAGTTCCATATCAGTAGTGCATATGATTGAAATTCTTGGTGTCCATGCTGCTGCACTAGGTTATTCTCAAACTGAAGAATTCCTTCAAAAAGCGATATCAGCGAAATTTTCTAGGCCGATGTTTCAAGGAGTATCTATTCTCTTTAAGAGTTTAGGTGATTATTACCATCGAATAGAAAAATTTCAAAGAGTTTTAGAATGCTGGACTCTTGCGCATATTTTTTGGGAAATTGATAATGGTCCAATCGAGACATTCATCGATAGGAATCTAATTCAACTACTTTCAGACCATCCTGAATTGCGATGTTCTTTTTTAGGTATCAAAACCAATATTCAGAATAATACAATTAACATTGAGATTCCTCCAGATGCTATTGAAAGACTTACTTCAATAAAAGAGTGGCCAACACCTGAATGGTTTTCAGATTGGCCAGATGAATCAGAAATGCTCTTTTCTGATGATTATAGAAGAGAGTGGATCTCTGATTATATTGAATCTTATGAAAACATATCATTTTCTCAATTTTTCGAGCAATTATACTCTCCTGAAAGAAAGGAGATAGATCTTAATCGTCTTGAAGTTCCAATTCTTGCAGATATAAAATTACCAAAGTTGCCTGTCGTTGTGACTGAAACTAAGTTCAAACAATTTGAAAGGACGTGCGCGATGTGTGGAGCAAGACATAGTACAACAGTTGAGTTAGAGCTTCACGCACGATGGTGTCCTCAAAAACAAATTGCTTTGAAATTAATTTCAGAAGGAAACTTACAAGAACATACGGGAAATGATATAGGATCTATAATCAAACACTGGAAAGTTGTAAAGATCTATGGACGTGAACAAATGGGGTGGATCGGTCTTGCGCTTAATTATGATCGTCTAGGAGCGAATGATCATGCAGCTAGTTTATTCATCCAAGCTCTTTACCATAATCCCGAGAATTACGAAGGATGGTATGATCTTGGTAATTCATTATATAAAATGGGAAAACATGAAGCAGCATTCGCTTGTTGGGAAAATATTCTAGCTAAGAGACCAGATGATCTCGAGACCTTGCTCAGATTAGGTTCTACACACCTTGAAAGTGGTAACTTAGATACTGCAGAAAATAATGTAAAAAGAGCTATAAATCTAGATCCAGGCAATACGAGGGGAATCCATCTGGTCACTCAGATCTATCTTTGCAAGAGAAATTTTAATTCTGCAACAGAAGAATTAATGTCTATTGAATCCAAATTTTCAGATAATCCTTTTTATTGGTTTGAAAGATTAGTTTTACATTGGAATGAGAAAAATTGGTTTGCAGCAGAAAAATCCTGTGAAAAAATTTTAGAATTTATACAACAGATCATTAAGAATTTGAATAAGTATTTTACATTTAATACCGAAGATATGGATTTAAATACCGAAGAAAAAACAGTTCTAAGTGTGAAAGTACATCTTGAAAGAGCAAGTTACTTTTTTCAAAAAAAGATCATGGATTATTCTTATTGGGAACATCAACAAGTTGAGAAATCATTAAGGATATGTAAAAAAAGACTTAAAGCAAAGATTCCCCTTAAAGAAGAGATAAGACCTCTTATCCTTGATTATGATATCAAGAAAGATGAAAATCCAATAGAGCTACTCTCGATCATTAATCACCCATTTAACTGGTTAAAACTTGCGATTGTCCATCTTTCTATTGAAGATTGGAAAAATGCGAGATTTTTCATAGATAAAGCAGAAATAGAATGGCCAGAATTGACTGATTTTCAACCGAATATTTCAGAAAATTTGAAAAACTTCTTGACCAGAATTTATGAAAGCTATAACAAGAGAAATACCCCTGAAACTATAGAGGAGTGGTTTAACTTAGGAATGTATTATAAAAGTAGAAATGACATGAAAAATATGGCAGTCTGTTTTCGGAATACCTTTCGAGTAATTAAATTTTGGCTACACCACTTAGAAATGATAAGAGTAAAAAAAGAACTGCAGGAGGAAAGTTTCTCTTCTAATTTCGGAACATTGGCTAAGATGGGGGAATTAGCTTTAGGAGCAAATGAATGGATCATAGCTAAATACTGTTTTAAACGATTAGAAGAAATACTTATGAATGAAATTACTTCAAGTGATATCGAAATGCCAGAGATAGGTGAACGTGAATATCAGTATTCTCCTATCTTTGAATCTCTCCAATGAAAAATGATTTTTAAATTTAATGTGCTGTTCGTGATATGAGATTCAATGAATTAGAATTAATTCCCTTTCACATTTAATTTCTTTTTTTGAATATAACCAGACCAAGATTTGTAGGATCAAAATTATAGACCTAAACATCAATTTTGAACTTTGTGATTAGTAACTTCTTTTATCATTCTAATTAGGGTATTACTATTAGAAGTTACTAGAGTCCATCTGTACCATGGAGTATTTCTCTGGATTTTTTTTCCTCCTATAGTAAAAATAAGTCTTCTTAAGGATTTTTTTAACCTTAAGTGATTGAAATCTTCCGCAAGTGGAAACGCTTTAGCTAAAAGTCTGGAATTCTTGCTTCCTCTTATTAAAAGATCAACTGATGGATTTTTTCTTTTTAAATGAGCATTTTGTTTGAAACCTTTAGATTCTAACTGGAATATCTCTTTATGAGATGATTTTCGACAATCAACAACACTGTAAATTTTGAAATAAGCAATTAAGAATGGAGCCCATCCCTTCTCCTTATCCAATGTTGCATAAAAGAATAAATAATCTTTTTTTTTCAGATTGAGAAGGGTCTCTGTACTTCCAAAACCTCGGTTAAAATAGCCAAAGGTGAACGTATCGAATTCAGGATCTAAATGTACAGGTAAATCAGGATATTTAACATTATGAAATCCTAGTTCACGATATGTTGGACTTTTTTCTCTAGTCCTCTCAACTTCTGGTATTGGTAAATATTCAAAACTTAAATCTTGAAAAACCCTTCCTCTTCCGTTTGGGTACTTTGTACTTGAACCAACATTTATTAGAACACCAATTCTGCTCATTCTGTTTTTATCCTATTTCGATTTATAATGTATACGCTTATGACATGTTTAACATCAATTGGGTCAATTCATATGATTCGTGTTCTATATTCCCTTACAGAACGGACCAAAAAAAAACCAACATCAAATTCCTTATTTTTCACGTTGTTCACTAACTTTTTACCATTAATTTATCTACCATGATTGATTCTGATTCAACTATTTGTTACAACTATCATGTCTGAATGACTCTTGTTACCAAGATACCTATTATTCTTGTTAATTCAGTTTCAAAATCTCTACTCACATCCGAAGCTTTACTGAAAATATGTCCAATTTCATGTAACAATTCTTTAGATAATAAAATAGAAGAATTAACTAATCAAATAGACCAGATTTTGTTAAAAATTCTAAAAAAAATAGAAACCTCCAAAAAAGAAAAATTGAAAATAGCCCTCCTTGAGGGAGAA
>JAEOTI010000773.1 GCA_016839955.1 Candidatus Hodarchaeota archaeon
AGGTCAGCAAGAACCATAGAACCTGTCCTAACGTACTGTGATGTTGCAACTTGCTTTTCGGGGATGTAAGCTAGCGAATAAACTAAATTTACATTAAAAACGATTGTAACCAATATTGATAGTGCTATCAAAGAACTAAATTGTAGTTTTTTCACAATAGGAACCGCGTTTGAGAATAACAACCTGTCTTGTATCTTAAAATGATCTCAATCTTTATGATTGTTCTCACATATACCAACTTAGAATAAATTTACTATAAAAAGGAAGGTAGGAGAAGAATCTTCACTTCCCTAGATCGGTGGAGGATCACCTGAGGCTTTTGTAATTGTGAAGTATTTATACCCTGAATAGTCGAAATAATTCTAATTTCACCAAATTTTCAATAAGTCGTCAATATCCATTGAGCAAACTGTTATTTGACGATATGTCCAATGGAAAAAAATAGCAATTAACTCGAAAGCTTAGGAAAGAGTTTTTTACATTCATAGAGATAATTTTGGACCGCTAACAGTATATTTTTCTTAATTTCATCACATTCTCCGACAGAAACTTGTTGATTGCGTATTTGGTCAACTTTTTCTATGTGGGGGTTAATTTTTCTTAATAAATGACCAAGATTGTGTTCTTCTGCAAGCATATTTGCTTGAAAAAGTAATTTATAGGCTGTGTCATAATGTTCTTTTCCAATACTAAGTAATCCTTGAAGAAGAAGTATATAAGCTATCACAAAGGGATTATTTCGATTTTTTGCAAGGAAATGAGCCTTTTTAAGAGAGTCCAAAGCCTCTTCAATTTTATTTAATTCTGATGTTTCTAGATATTCATGAATTATTAGATCTGCTAATCCAAATGAGGATCCTATAAGTACATCATTAAGGGTAATACGTTTAGCAAGTTCAATTGCATCTTCATAGGCTGCTCTAGCTATTTTTTTATTCCCTTTTCCTTTCCCAGGAGCTTCAAGGAATCCTTGAAAGCATAAAATTTCAGCTCTGAACGTATCTGAATGCAAACGTTCGTTTAAAGCAATACTTTTTTCCAGATATACCTCTGCTTTTGTAAAATCTGCCTTTTCAGTTTCAATACCAACTAGAAGAAGGAGAATACGTCTGAATCGAATATCTTCAATGCCAACTTGTTGACATATTTCATGTGCTTGTTCTAAATCCTCAATAGCTACAAGAATATTACCCTCTAACCAATTAACTTCACCTAAATTTGAAAGGATTACAGCTAATGTCCCTTTATCTCCTGTTACTTTAGCAATATTGAAAGCTTCTTTAAGGTATTCAATAGATTTCTTATACTCTCCACGGGCCCTATAGATCTCAGCAATATTGTTTAATTTTATTGCTTCCCCTACTTGAGACCCTATTTGACGATCAATCAAAATAGATCGTTGATAATATTCAAACGCTAGATCATATTTGCCTTTCTTAGAGTAAATTTCTGCAATATTATTAAGTAATTTTGTCGATTCTTGTTTATCTTCAATTTCGACTGCAATACTAAGTCCTTCATCTAATATTTCGAAAGCAAGATCATATTCTCCCTTACCTTGATGAAGAGTGGCAATATTATTTAGTAAAGCTGCAATACATTTCTTTTGACCTGTTTTCCGGGCTACTTGTAGAGCCTTGGTATAACATTCCTTTGCAGCTTTAACTTCACCTTTACCTGCTAAAATTATACCTTCAAATCGAATAGCCTCAATGTGTGTTGTTGAGACTTCCTCAGCCTTTTTCTGTACTTTTCGAAGATCCTCTAGACCAGAATCAAATTCTCCGGTGTAGTACTTCGTTCTTCCTAATAAAAGATATATACTCGCTAACATTTCATCGTCTAAATGCATTTCTTGAGAAACTAATCGTTCTAGTAGTTGTCTTCCTTGTTCAAAATTACCTTGATTAACAAACTGTTGAGCCTGTGATAGGGTATCTTCAGACTCGTCAATATTCATTCATTGCACCTTTTAGTGTCAATTTTTTTTTTTGATTTGTACTAGATTACAAATATATTACATTTTAGACTTCAGAAACTTTGCCATTGCTTTATCGACTTTCTGAATATGATTGATTAACCAACTTCCTGAGGTACGAGTTGCTTCAATAATAACATCGATTCGAGGACCTTCAGTCTCTACTTTTTTTACCAAATTAGTTACGGTTTCGGAAAAGATTTGATGTTCCTTTTTATGATAGGGAGTTCCTGAGTAGTCATATTTTTCCATATACTCTTCTTCTGTTTTGAAATGATCGATAATGTAACTTTCTAGGAATTTTACCAATTTGAAAACTTCATCATCACTCTTCTTTTGTTGAACAGCGTCAAGAAAGATTTTGACTTGTCTAAACATTTCCTTATGTTGGTTATCGATGAGTTCTATACCAGTTTCTAAATCTTTTGACCAACTCAATGACATTTATGTCACCAAAATCCCTAGGACACGTTATAGTTTAAGTTGAGGGATCTTCCAAAAAAGAATTTTGGTTAAAATGCTTAAATTGATTTCAAAGAAGAAATCCACTTCATTCGAAAAGTACTCTAATCCTTGTTATACTTCTTTGAAGCTTCAATAAGATCATCCCATTTTCCTTTTTTCTTAGGTTTACCAAAGAAATTTTCTAAGAATTGCTTATCAAGATCTTTTTCAGTTTTCTTTCTTCCTTGTTTGTGTTGTACAACAGAAATACGAGTGTGTAACTCTGGTTGTTCCACACCACATTTACGACAAACATAAACTCTAGGTTCACTCTTATAACTTAAAAGACCAGAGCATTTTGGCTCAGGACAAGGAATTGATCCTTCTGTTGTACGCCCTTCTCGTCGTAAAGTTTTCTGACGGTTTGAGTCCGGTTTATCTGTCAAATATTACACTCTGACATTTCTACTTTAAATACCGGTATTTATATTTTCAGTTGAAAGTTTTTAATTAAACCCATACATAACAGAGGAGAACGAAAAAGGTAAGGTAATATGGATATTTTACAATTATTGGAAACGAACGTCGGTGATATTCGTCTCCAAAAAAACCCACGTATTGTCTTGGTAAGTAGTTGCCTACTTGACCGTACTTATGAGTGCCTTGACCAATTTAATGATCGTCCATGGGTAAAGATATGTCTTGAAGCTGTTCACATTAATCATGCGGGTTTTAAATTCGTTCAGATGATTCAATACTCAAAAATCCGTGAAGTGACGGTATTAACAATCGATGGATCTCCTCATTGTGTTCAGGCTCATTTTCTAGTCGAAGACATCAAAAAGCGATTTGTACAGGATTTAACTGTCAATCATTTTGTGATCGAGAAGGGAAAACTCATTGAGATAAGTGCGGATGCTGTTAAGACTGCACGTCACTTATCTAAGGTTGAAAAGCTAGTAAGCAACTAATGAAATGTTTGTAATAATGAATTTCAAAACTTGTGTATTTTCTTTCAAGGTAAGTTAAAAATGAAGGCAAAATCACAATCATTTGGGAGGTTTTTCGATGTTTAAAAGGGAAATTTTCTTGATTATATTATGTATTACATTTTCTCTCTTTCTAGTAAATAAATCAAAAGCCATGGATTCTCAAAATCTAAAAGAGGATATTATAATAAGTGATATTGTTGTAACTCCAGATTTTCCAACAAGCTTGGATGTTATTACTTTTTATGCAAATGTCTCGGGAAATCCTAACCAAGTAATTTTGAAATACACTAAATCTGTGGATGGATTTTTACAACCAATACCAATGGTCCCATTAGGATCAGGAAATTCATATTTTGTCAAAATACCTCAAATCTCTTCATTTGAAGGAGTTGTAGAATTTGAAATATTCGCAGATAATATTCGAAGCCCTTCTTCAGGTTACCATTCATTTTTGCTTATGCCAAAAATAGGTTCAGATCCCAATGAATATAATGGAACTTTGACTTGGTTGAAAGAAAATCTTGCTTCAAATGATTCAATTGTGTCTTGGTGGGATTATTCACGTTTAATACATAATTTAGCAGAAAAACAGCATGTACTTGATGCTCTTCCTTCTACAAGTCAATCAGCAAATAATAGCTTGATTGCAGATATTGCTCTTGCTTTTTTCCAACAAAATGAGACAATTGCTGCTGCAATGTTTTCTCAAATGGGAGCAAATTATGTCTTAGTTATGCCAGGAATGATGGCTTATGGACTTTCTGATGCATTCAAGTCTCCTTGGTTTGTTTATTGGCAAGAAGTATATGGTAGCGATCTTCTAGACTTCAATATTTATTTTAATGAAACTAAAAATTCCCAAGATGGATTTTTTCGATCTAATTGGGCTCAAACAATTTTTGCTCGTTTACTTTTAGACGGATATACATCAAATGATACATCCAATCCGTTTTGGTGTCTTCCTTTTGGTTCTATCAACTTGGATAATGGTACTTCCTTAAAGAGTTTGATCCCTTCTGATGGAGACATGGGTTTGCAGTGGTTTGAACCAGTTTTTACGTCCGAGATAAAATTGTTCAAGGTTTATAGAGTAAGTAATCCAAATATACCAAAAGTACCAATGTCTGAACCCACTTCTCCAAATACGACACGA
>JAEOTI010000774.1 GCA_016839955.1 Candidatus Hodarchaeota archaeon
TGGAAGATCCCCCTCCAAAATTGGAGTATGGACTGATTTAAGTGCTCCTTTTCCTCTACGACGAGTTGAAGGAGTTGTCATATTTTATCAATAAAGATTAGTCAGGGACTTTTTATATTTGAAATCGAGATTTCATTAGCCATATCGACCCTTAAGAGAGGAATGATATTGTTTCATTGTCAATTGCTGATGAAAATCCGAATAACAGACAGAAATTTCTCAAAATCGACGCACATAGCTTTAATGCTGATCGTGGATCTTCTTTGAAAATACCATCTTCGCAAATAGAAATGGAAGTTCGTTCATCAAGTCTATAAATATTTTCCATAGTAGGTCCAAAATCATCGAACCTTTCCATATTTTAAACTCTCATCAAATAAAAATTCTTCTGCTTGAAAAATGCGACTAAATTTAATGCCTTCATTCTAACTTCCCACGAGTGGCTTCAGTGTATTGGCATCACGACATTTCCGATTAGACAGACGTGATTCTTCAAAGACTCAGTTCCTCAAAATCATATTTACGGACTGAGATTGCCGTTAACGGAAACAGGACATCATCTGCGTGCGTTTCGACTGAATACCAAAAAAGGATCATGTCAAACAATGGGTCAAGCTCTGATTTTTTTCCAAATTTTTATTTTTCTAATTAGTAGCCAATTGAATGATTTCAAAGTTTCCAATTGGCTTTTAATTAAGAATAGTTCCTACCTAGATAAGTGAAAAAGCATGATAGGTCAAGTAATTGATGAAAAACAAAGGTGGATTAATGAGGTAAAAACTCATTCAAAGCTTTTAATTGAATTTATTACAACAGGATTAACTGAAAAGAATTCTAGAACTCAAAATTGGAAAGGATTCTCGATACTTGGCGAAATCAATTCTTTTATTCAAGAAAAAGCTTCCAAGGTTACTGGTATTGTCCGGTTATGGAAAAAACAGCCAATATTTATCCTTCGTTTTCCTGGTGAAATTAACTACCCAATTAAAATGAAATTAAGATTTAATATTATTGTTCCTTTTTCACATCCAAGTTTAAAGCACGAGGAGTATCAGGGTTGGTCTCCAACAAAGACTACTCCTGATTGGTTAAAACGTTTTCTTCCTCAGTTTCAACAACGAATCACACAAGCAAAAATAAACTATGAACAATATATCGATACTCGAGATCATGCTTATCAAGTTGCACTACAGGATCCTGAATCTCTTAAAAAATATCAGGAATTTCTCAAACACTATCAAAATGCCCTAAAATATCTCAAAAATAAATATAATGATTATTATTCGTCCTATCCTTGTCCATATGAACCCCCAATAATGCCAAATAAAATATCACAAATTCATTTAGGATATGATCCTGATTTTACTGATTATCTTGATTCTGAAGGAAAGAATAACCAAAATTTTGTAAAAACAATAGATGATAAGATTGATACACTCGTACAAAATGGGGAAATCATAAAGAAAGATCATTCGTATATTTTCCCCTCAGATTTTTCTGAGCTAGGTGCAGCAAAAGCTCGGGCTTTAGGATTTCTGTCAAAAGAAGTCACAAAGTTAGAACAGACAGTTGAATGGTCCGCACTTCAATCAGAGCCTTACTTTTGGTTTGAACCTAAGAATAGTAGAATTCATGATATTACTTCCATCAATTGGAATGAAATCCTAGATCTGACTGAATTTGAAGAAAAAATAACAATTGAAGATGTTCTCGCCCATATTCCCTGGAAAATTCCTCATAGTTATGTAAATGATTACATCAACGACGAATATGATAGCGAGTCTATAAAAAATGAATATACCTCAAGAATCCCAATGAATTTTAACGCCATATTAGACGAAATTTATGGGATTGAATATGCTTTGGAAGAAACACTTTCAATACCATTTCAGGACAATAAAGTAAGTGGGAAAACTCCACTTAGAGAATGGTTAGAACCTAGAATCCAATCATTCAAAACAAATCAACAAAAAAACTTAATGTATCTTGACCCTCAATTTTTATCAGAAATCCCTAATTTCCCATCTAGTTGTGTTCAGATGGTCGAAGAGAAGGGAGATCATTTTTTAGAATTATGTTGGAGGAGTGTTGAAGAAAAAAACAAATCTCAAATGATAAGATTCCTAAAACAAAAGTATGCTACTCTTCTGCAGGAACCTCTGAATTTCCTGTTTGAAGAAGCCCCGTCTCATTTTCAAAATCTTCAACATCAAGTTGGAATATTAGTAGAAAATGTAACACAAATAGAGCAGCGATTAAAAGAAGCAACAAAAGTTCTATTGGAGTTAGCAGGTGGGTGGACTCCTTCTTGGCTTGATAAAGAGATACATGTTTTACGACAGGTACTTGAAAACGCTTTAGGAAAGGAACTTCCTAGAGAAAAACTCATTCAGCAATGGAAACTCTGGTTAAAAGATCGAAATATGTATCGAAGCACTCGCGAATTAAGGTATAATTTACGAGGTTTGGAACGTGCTAATGCATTAGAAGAGTCTGGAATTTTCACCAAACAAGGTTCAACTGATGGAAAAGGAGCAAAACCCTCCATCTTTTATCTTAAGTCAAATAGGGGTGAATAATACATGTATAGTTTAGTTGAAGTCCTTTTAATTGATGGGAATAATGTTCTGAAACATAATACTTTGAACTCTAAAGGACACTTAGAAAATCTAATAAAAATCCTTAATGTATGTGAAAAGCAAAGAATTAAACCAATCGTTATTGCTTCTGCACGGACTAGATATACAATTGATGATCCTACTGGATATAACGATTTAGTTAAAAAAGGAATTATTTATGAAACTCCAGCAGGTTCAGATCCTGATTTGTACATACTAGAAACAGCTCAGAAACTAGATGTGAAGATCCTATCAAATGATCTCTTTAGGCAATACAAAAAGCAGTATCCGAATACTTTCCATCGTAGGGTTGGTTTCATGATTGTTCATGATGAAGCAATCATTCCATCATTAATTAATTATGCAAATAATTGGTTAAAATCTGTCAAATCACTAGTGAATGTGGAATAATACTTACCAATCCCCAGATTTTTGAGACTCAGTCTTCTGGAAGTAAGAGTTAAGTTCACTTGATGAAAAGTAATGGACAGGTGTTCGCTATTCAAAAATGGCATAATAACCACTTTCTAATTCCTTCAGAACATTTTCAACGTTAATCCTTGGTGTAATAGTCGTACATCCTCCTCCCCTACCCTATGCTGTCAACTGACCAAAGATTATAACCGGACTGTTGATTCAAATGGAAAATTAATCTGGGAGGGCTGGAGTATAGTATTCCAACAAATGCTTAGAGGTAAGGGGATTAATCCTCAAAATTCTTTGTTATTACATCGATATTAGGAATATGATTTCCAAATTTCTTTTGATATAATCCTGTTAATATGCTCTGGTAAATATCATCTAGCAATCAGGGAATTAAGATTCGTACTTGAATCATTTGGTCATGCTTTTTGTATTGATAAGATCTACAATGATTGCTCACTTAGAGAAAAAATTGAAAGATTAGAGGATATCCAAAAAACCAAAGAAAAAAAGTGGCGAATCAAGAGGCAACTGTTTGAAAATAATTTCATCAGTCATCTTGATCAAAAAAGGTTGGGGGAGGAGATGTATGAGTATTATTCTGACCTGAGTGGTAAAGTTCATCCAACCTATGAAGAATTAGCTCTTCTTAGGAACACCATTGAACACCATGGTGAACAGTCCAGTATGTAGGTTTGGTTAGTTTTTATAATGATGAAAGACTAGCTGAATCCTTAATCATTTTTTGAAGATACATTTTTATTTAATAACAATACTTGATTCCTTCTAGAACCGACTGTATTTTATGAGCAAGTAACAACTTTTTTTAATAGGAACATCTGAAAGATTAACTTGTACTGCATCCTGCTCTCCGTGAACACCAGGTGTTAAATGTTCTGTTGATATTGAAATGCTTCAGGTGGAATTTTAATTGCTAATTGGGCCAAGTGACTACATCAGGTTTTATTTTCCTCTAGTTACCGAGATGGATACTTTACTCACGTTATTTGATACTGTTTATCCTAGAATGAATTTTACTTATATAGAGATTCAAGATGACAAATACTTTGTAATTCCAGATAGAGTTCATGAAAAAGTAAAAATTAATATTAACTCTATATCCATTAGACAGATTCTCTCTCCTCAAGAAGTAGGATTCAAGGTAAAAATAGAAGATAGGTATATCCTCGTTAAATGTCTCAAATCTGTTGAAGAAATGGAGATTAATGATCCTTGCATGATTTTAGCGTCTCAATTCAATGTTCACTCACTTTTTGATATAATAGGATTCATTCATCAGGATTACAGTATAGAATACTTTAATGGTTTGAAAGCAATAATGGAATATGATTTTACAACTGCTGCTTATAATCTGGGGATTGTTTCAGAACATCTCTCCTTGAAAATCTTAAAAGATACTATTCCTGATACATTAAAGGGGCAAAAAGGAATCAAGGAGATACGAAAATATCTCGAATCACATGAAAAACTGTATGATCTAATTAACATGCTTAAGTTGATTCTGCGGAAAATAAAGATTTCAGATAAACGAAAAACGATATTAAACACCCTTTATTATGAGCTTCATCTTTTACGAGAATTACGAAATAGAGTATTGCATCCGGAATCATTTTTTGGCGATTATGAAGTATCTCAGATGGTATCATTAATGTGCTTAATTGTAAAAGAACTTCATGTGTTTATAGATGACTCCAATATGAATGGGGTTCAATAGAATGAAGTGGGTACCAAA
>JAEOTI010000775.1 GCA_016839955.1 Candidatus Hodarchaeota archaeon
ATGTTTCGTCTATAGGCTGTGTATTACTCTTCTTTTTTTGTCTAGTTGTCAAAGCTAATCATCATAGTAACTATATTATCACATTAGAAGTTTATGATTTACAAATGTGATGGCTCAAAAAGGGTTTAACTTTTAGTTTGCCGACGATCAGGTGGTCTAGATACCAGTAAATGCTCGAACCACTTGGGTAGGAATATTTCTTCATCCACCCGATCACCATTGGGCAAGTATGGCTTGATATCAAGAATAGGTGATCCTTCAAATGCCTCAATTTCATCTACATAGATTTTTCGATCATCAATTTTGATTATTTTCACTAAAGTTAAAGCTATTGGATTAGGCCTTGTTGGAGAGCGAGTTGAAAGATTTCCCATTTCTTCTGCAGGAACAATTGAATTTCTAACACGCGGAACGCTAATCTTTGCAATACGTCGTTCAGGTGTATCTGATTCATCTAACCACCAGAGAACAAATATATGTGAAATTGTTCCCAATCGAAAGATTCCTGTTTTGTACTCAGCTAAAATCTCTAGGAAAGGTTCTGAATCTTCTGGTTTATGTACATAGCCTATTGGTCTAACACTGAATGCCGTCAAATGCCACACCTGTCTTTGTCACATCGAAAATTAATGAATTGTATGAGCAATAAATCTAGGTTTGAAATTTTATCTCTTAGTTAAGTAACAATGCTTTGTCTGATTTTAAATTCAAATAAGCCATGTTCCGTTCTCTTTCCCTGGATAGTTCCAAAAGTCGTTCTCGAAGTAGTTGGTTACCTTCACGATCAAAAAGATCTGGAATTGCATGTAAAATGGCATCTTCAGCATACTGTTCAACTGCAATTTCTATTTTACCCTCATAATCGTCCGGATTAATGTCTATTAGGTTTTCCTTAGAGATAATAACCTTTCTTAACCCTTCACGAATCGCAGAGCCAATTTTCCATTTCAAGCCACCTACTGCTTTAAGTTCTCCTTGAATATTCATGCTAGCGGTCATGGCAACCGTCTGGTCAAGCAATGCATTATATAATACCGAGAGAGTTGCAGTAACTAGTGGAAGAGTTGCTGAATCTCCTTCGTTTGGTTCTTTAAACTCATAAAATTGAATTTTAACATCTCTC
Organism: Candidatus Hodarchaeota archaeon; assembly: GCA_016839955.1. The sequence continues at coordinate 1,124 of JAEOTI010000775.1, forward strand.
TGCAATTTTCCATAAATCCGACGTACGTTTGCTGAAACTTGATCGATTGAAAGCTCAAGGTAGGTTTTGTTGAAACCCTCAGCTGTAGCTAATCTACCAATATAGGAAATTCTTCCATTCCCATTATCAGATGAAGGAAGACATTGTGCTAATATTGGAGTTACAAATCCTTTCTTTATTTCCGGGATCACAGCTAGACCGTTTATACGTCCTAGGGCATATCCATCTGTAAACAAAGTTTCATATTGGGAAATTCGGTCTTTATATTCTAAAATTTCTAATTCTCGGGCGCTGATACGTTTTTTAATTGCAAGTTGGACATGGAACTCATTCACAGAAGTAATTGGTTCATTTAAGTAAAGCTTACGGAGGAAAACAAAATCTCGTGCTGCTCTTACAATCCCTTTCGCTTCTCTGAGTTGTAAAGAGATATGACCTTCTTTAGATGCAATTTTTTTAAGGTGTTCAAGTAATTCGATTATGCCATTTCTTGTCCAGGGCAAGTACATAACATCTTGTATGATCTTGATTACTCGCTGTTCACGTTCTAATGGATCCATTTCAGTTTCAATAATAAAATCGACAATAACTGATAAAATGTCCTTGAACCCTAAATTCGTATCTAGTTCAACTGAATTAGCTTGATTGCTAAAGGTTTCTCTTAATCGGTCAACAGCAATTTCACCAAAGGTAATAGCATTATCCAAGAGAGTTATTAATCTTTCTCGCTCATTTCGGTCAGAAAGCCCTTTTTCAACATTTATTTCTCGGGAATGAAGATCTCGAATGATCCTTTCAGTATCCATATTATAAACATTGAGTGGGAACCAAATATAGTTTTTTAAATGCTCTGGAGTTATTTTCCATTCATTTGGCATTAGAATTTGGGTAGATTTCTCTGCAAGCCTTGATTGGAACGCAGGATTTGCAAGTATTCCTTCAATTTTATTAGTAGCAATGACTAATCGGAATTTGCATGGAATAGGATCTGTACGTACAGATTCAACAGATCCAGAACTACTTCCAGTGGCAACATACCTAATTCCCCATTCTCCATCTTCCCAAGCCGTCAAAAGATAATCTAGTATCTTTTCATTCATGCTTCGGATCTCATCGATCAATAAAACCCCTAAATGAGCTTTATGAATGGCTCCCGCTTCTACCCTGAGATGAGGTGGCGTTGCTAGACCGCCACTCTGATATGGATCATGCCTTGTAGAACCTAATAACTCACTAGTGTTGGCACCAGTGACTTCGATAACGGGGGGTAGCGTTTGATTACGATTGTCTACAAGAATAACTGGGACTTGTTCAGAAAGAAAACGACTAAAAGGCCATTTTCCTGAAAAGAAAGAATAGGGGCCCCAAGCTAGAGTAGTTACTAATAGTGCGGAGATAAGTGACCCAAAAGTCCCCATTCCAGATAAAATGGACCCATCACTCCATTTTAGTCCTAAAAAGACTTCTTCTGGAACGAATCCTCCAAGCAAAGCGTAAAGAAATGCCACTGATGCGAAAACTATTCCCCAAGAATAAAGAACAGCAGGTAATAAGATAAAACCCCAGACCCATGATATCTTTCGAGCAGTTGGATATCTTTTTCCACGTGTTTCATCCTTAATTCTTTGGATGTGGTCTCGTGCTTTGCTTCCTGGCACGACTGTTACAGTTGGATGATTATCACTTCCAAATTCTGGATTGGGTCCAACTAAGACGTCAGTTAAAGCTGGTTCCTTGAAAATAGCAAGGAGCTCTCCCATACCCCTAGCTAAATGTGATTTTCCGTTTCCGGGATCTCCTAAAAGAAGTAAAGATTCTTCATTAATTACTGCTTCAATAAGTCTCTTTTTTATCTTCCTTGGTCCAATATACGTATTCACCAATAACCAAGGTGTTTCAATGATTTTTCGGAGCAGCTGCTGTCGAGAACCTTCTTCTTCCACTTTTAATCTCTTTTTTAACTCAAGAATATTTTCTGCTAAATTTTTCCGGTTTTCAAGAATATTTTTCCATAATTGTTCAGTATCTTTGAATCTCCAAGTGTGATCTCCCTCTTCATTAGCATCAAAGTATTCTTGAATCTCTGATAAGGTCAATTTGTCAGTGTAGCACTTAGGCTTTTCCTCCCGTGCCAATTCCGACAGTTCATCAAGAATACTTCCCTCCATGATAACACCTCCATATATTATGGAGGTGTCCACTCCTATAAACCATACGATATGGTCCTATACTGTTTTCATGAAAAATGTTCCAAATAAGGAATATTTTGTAGGATCAAAACAATATTATTGATTCAATAGATTAGGAATCCACTCTAATATGCGGAATAATCCGTGCCTCAGTCGTCATACTATTCGTTACTAAGCAATGCTTCTTTGTCAGCTCTAAAGCTCGTTCAATTTTAGGTATTTCATCTTCTGAATCAATAATAATGTAAACATCTACATTAATTTGAGTAAAAAGGTAATCCTTTGATTCCTGTTGTTGTAAAATTCCTACTGTATGATTACGATAACTTTTCCAATTCGCTCGAACCTTACCACTCATGGAAATAAACGTAGACATTAAACAGACAGCAGCACTTGCAACAAAAAGGTCTTCAGGGGAGATAACACCTTCTGGGCCCTTAAATTCAGGAGGTGTTGCGACTTGAATAGTTGGTTTCCCATCGACAAGTAATTCTCCTTCTCTTCCACTTTCTCCTCCAGTCCAATTTACTTCCATAGGATATTCAAATCGTTTTAGTTGCATTAATATTTCTCCTTCATTTTTGTTTGAAAAAAGACATATTGCATGATTCTTTGACTAATTTCTAATCGTAAATTCCTATTTTTTTGTTTAAATATTGTGGAAGGAAATGTGAAACTACTATTTTTTAATGAAATAACTGATTAAAAAAACAAAAATACTAGTTATCAGTCTTCTTTTTCACTATTTGTCAATTTAAGAATTTATGATTGTCAGAAATAAAATTGGTGAACCTATGGCAACTGTTGAGGGTCTTGAAGCCGAAGGAGCTATTTTATCAAATAGATTAACACGAATTGGTTCAATCATCTGGATACTAGGTTGTATTATCCTAACTTTTCAAAATATGTTGCTTATCCCAACTTCTAGTGCTATCCTTTTTGGATTTACGTCCTTTATTGATTTGATTGCTTTTTTTCTTCTGATTTTAAGCATTTTATTCTTTACAACTAGTAATGAAGATTTTAAAAAGAAAGGATACGTTATTATCCTTTTTTTTACCTGTTGGGTTATTTTAACGATAATATGGAGATATTTCGCAGGATTTTATGGTAGTTTTGACGAAAAAGGACTAGATCGCTATTATTTTCTAAAGCAATTTGGTGATTATGGTTATCAAGATGAATATGGGTATGACTACTGGGAAAATCGTCCTAAAACCCGATATTTTATACGTATTTCAATTTTCTTTGCCTTGATAGGACTTACATTTGGTATAGGTTATTTAGCTAATTTCTTGATGAAGCAAGGATTAAGAAAGAGAGCAATTCTAGGTTTTATTTACTTTGGTATTAATTTAGTAGCTTTATTCTATCTTGCAGTGGAATCTCTTCCTGATACGATGCTTGGAGTTGCACTGCTGAAATTAATAATAGCACCTCTAATTGCTATTCCGTTTTTCTTTTCTTTATCCACAATCAAGTGGCAAAAAATACTAAATCACTAACAGACAGTTCACTAGCTCTCTTTTTTGTTTTCAGAAGTAAATACTATTATTAAAACGCTCATTATAACACTTAATCAATAAGTTTGAGAGGCATTTTCCATTGGGACAAGCTACTATAGAAACATCTGATCTAACTAAAATCTACCGACATAGCAATATCCTTGCTGTTGATTCACTCAATACTAAAATCTATAGAGGGGAGATTTTTGGACTACTTGGAGAAAACGGAGCTGGTAAAACAACAACTGTGCGTTTATTAACAACAATGCTCAAACCTAGTCGTGGATCTGCACTGGTAGCCGGATATGATATACTAGATTCTCCAAACGAAGTACGAAGTATGGTTGGGGTATTACCTCAGGATTGTGGATTATATTTAGAGCTTACAGTCAAAGAGAATCTCACTTTTTTCGCTAAATTACAAGGTTTAGATGGAGAAGCAGCAGATAACCGAGTAGATCATCTTCTAAATTTGATTGAGATGGAAGATCGTGCAAAAGACAAAGCGGAAACTCTTTCAGGGGGATTACAACGGAGAGTTCAACTAGCTCGGGCATTAGTCGCTTCACCTAAAATTATTTTTCTTGATGAGCCTACATCAGGATTGGATGTTCTTGTTGCTCGGAAAGTGCGTAATCTCATTCGTCGTCTCGCAAAAGTAGAAGACGTTACTATAGTGCTTTGTACACACAACATGTATGATGCTACCCGTCTTTGTGATCGTGTATTGATAATGACGAACGGACAAGAAGTTGAATTGGGGCGCCCTCAAGACATTGTGTCAAAGTATCAACAACTCGATAGTAGTGTAGATGATTTAGAAGACGCAGTTATTCACATTATGGGGGGAGAAGTATCAGAGGGGTTATACAAATAGGAGTTTGTATTATGAATCCCTCTCTACAGATTGCAATAAAGGAATTCAAGTTACTCTTCCGATCAAAACGCCGGATCTTGTGGCTTTTTTCTACCACGTTGATAATTATTGGTGTAGGGTTAATTGCAGGATTGGTTGTACTGTTTGTTGAGGATAAAGAGCCATCACTACTTATTGCTGGAGAATCCACCGAATTTAACCAAAATAAAGGTGGAGCACTATTACAAACTTTATGTGAGTATTATACTGGAAAGAATTTTACTCAAATTGACTTAGACGAAGCTAGCATTCGGAATGATAAGAAAGATTTTGATATCTTAGTTATCTTACCTGTCAATTTTTCGGCTCTACTGCTTGATAATAGCACTGCTGTAAATGCAACTGTCCAAGTATATTATGATGGGGGAGATCTTACTAGTTTACGCTTTGCTACTGATGTAGAGTTAGCTATTCAACATCTAAACTCCCTTATTGTCTATGAAGCGTATAGTATTGATAAAGCTCTTTGGGTCGCTCCTGATCTAGAAAATGTTGCTGAGGGGGTTGGAGAACTGGGTGCAGCTGTCCTTGCTATGATTCCTCTCTATGGAATGCTTTTATTGGCAATGCCTGCTGTTTCACTTACGTTGATCTCAGTAACAGTAGAAAGAGAGCAAAAAACTCTGGAACCTTTGTTACTTAGTAGAATCCCTCGAAAATCTATTGTGTGGGGAAAATTATTTTATGGTCTATTTCTTATTGGGATTTCTCTTGGGTTAAATTTCGCTTCAATAATTTTGGGAGTTGTGCTCTATGGTTTAATAACTGGTGGTGAAGAACAATTTGGAGATTTATTAATTTTAACTGAAGATTTAGCTGATTTTATAGGATTAGATGCGTTTTCTATTTTATTTCTCTTCTCTGGTTTACTAATCATATCAATGCTTTTGGTCTCAATTTGCGTTTTATTCTCATTTATTGCTAAAGATGAGCGTGAGGGACAAATGTTGAACTCCTCTGTAATAGGAATACCTTCCATACTCGTTATAACATTCCTCTTTCTTCCATTTGCTGATTTGCCCTTTTGGTTAAAAATAGTAATCGCATTAATTCCTCTATTTGGTTTTCTTCAATCAGGCTATTTTGTTTTTCTTGAGAGCAAAGTTGGTCTTACTGCAGCAGTTGGATTAATTAGCCAATTAATTTGGATAGTAGTAACAATATTGGCAACTGCCCGCTTGATGGAAAGTGAAGGAATTTTAGAAGTCTCATTGTCTCAAGTATTTTCTCGTCAGAGATTATTGCCATGGAAAAAAAAATAATTTAAAGAAGAGCTGTTAGATTACTAAAATCTCAAAACTTTGAAAATGAAATAGCCAACTAATTAAAAAAATGTAATTAAAACTAGTGTCTCAGGTTTGAATGGTGGTTCCCAAAGGTCCTAATAACGAAGGAGATTCTCCACAGTTAGACGAAATTCGTAAGTTAATTGATCAAGGAGATCTTAAAAACGCAGAAAAAATCGTTAACACGCTTCTCTCTGAAGATATGACTGGTAAAGATTCAATCTTTGAAATCGATCTCGAAGCAGAAAAAGGACGCCTATTATGGTACAAAGGAAAGCTTAACGATTCTCAGATTCTTTTTAACCAGACTCTCACCAATGCTCGGAAGTTAAATTACACATTTGGAATTGCTTACAGTCTGAACTACATAGGAAATATCGTATCAATTCAAGGCAAATCAAAATTGGCTTTAGAATATTATCGTGAATCTTTAAGCCAATATCGAAACTTAAACGACCAAATTGGAATCTCTACTGTTCTAAACAACGTAGGAGTCATACTACAAGATCGAGGGGATTTCCAAAAAGCTCTTGAAAAACACACAGAATGCCTTGAAATTCATCAAAACATAAAAAATCGTCGAGGAGAATGGATTTCACTTTACAACTTTGGATTAATTTATGGTTTGATGGGTGAGTATGAAAAGAGTCTTGAGGCATATAGAAATGCATTGAGCATTGCAGATGAACTGAATAACCTTCAAGGAATTGCTGCGACCCATTGTGAAATTGGGAAGATCTATAAAGCCTTTGGAGATGACAATATGGCAACTGAACATCTGAAAAGGGGAATCCAGACATATAACTCAATCAATGTTGTTGACCCTCTTCGATTAGATGGTTGTCTTACCCTCTCGCTTATTCAAGTTGATAAGGGAGAAGAAATACAGGGTCGAGAAAATTTAACAATTGCCAAGGATCTTGCAGATCAAACTAGCTCACAATCGTGGAATGCACGAGTATTAGCTACTGTAGGTTTCTTTGAGCTTACATTAAATAACCTGGGGGATGCCAAAAATGCAGCCCAGAAATCTATTCAAAAAGCAGAAAAACTAGACGACCACCGGGCTTGGATTCTTGGAAGATTGTGTTTAGCAGAGATCTTGATTCATCAAGCATCATTAGATTTTGATGATCAATTATTTGCTGAAGCTCAAGAACACCTTTCACTTGTTTTAGAGACAAGTGAACAAAGGCGATTAAAATCTGTATTTGCATCTGTATTAATTCTTCAAGGTCATCTTACTGCTATTCGGGGATTGACTGAAGAAGGATTTGATTTACTTCAGCAAGCAAAAACTTTTACTAAAGAACAAGGATTTACAAATCTTTACAACAAAGCACAAAAGATTTCTGAAAAAATAATGATGCTACAAAAAAAATCTGAATTACATCTAGATGATCTCAAAGAAAGCGTCAAAAGTACTCGCGATGTTTTAGGTTTACATAGGTAATAAACTATTTTACGGAGTGCTAATTATGTCAGCAACTAGTATTGAAGCCCTTGTTGAAGGCGGAAAAGCTACACCTGGACCTCCACTTGGTCCTGCCTTAGGACCATTAGGCGTGAACGTTAAAGCCATTGTAGACAAAATTAACGAGGTAACAAAGGATTTCACAGGCATGAAAGTTCCTGTGACTGTAATTATCCAATTAGATAAGACATATGATATCGAAGTGGGAGTTCCTCCAACTTCCGCACTTTTGGCAAAGGAAGCAGGAGTGGAAAAGGGAAGTGGTACTGCAGGAACAGAAGTGCCAGCTGATATAAAAATGAATTCGATAATTAAAGTAGCTAAAATGAAACAGAATTCTATGCTTGCAACCTCTTTAAAAGATGCTGCTAAAGAAGTATTAGGAACAGCATTTTCTGCGGGATTTACAGTTGAAGGACGGCCTGTAAAAGAAATTCAGCATGCAATTGATGAGGGAGAATTTGATTCATTATTCTAAATTTAATCGAAACCGATTAGAATTTGAAAAAGAACACGAACGGAAAGTAGGAATTTTAAGATATCTAACGAAATCTCCAGGGATTGGAGGAATCCTTCGCCAGTCTCCCGAAGATTTTATTGTCTGGGAGATTGATCCTGATGGTCATAAAATAACAGAGCAGTTTATTCCAAAAAACCACAAAAATGGCCTATTCACGATTTTTACTTTAAAAAAAACCAACGTGGACACCCCCTCTGCCCTTTCTAAAATTACTAAGGCGG
>JAEOTI010000776.1 GCA_016839955.1 Candidatus Hodarchaeota archaeon
ACAAAAAGATAACCGGAAACTTCGCAATAAAGTTGTCGACCTTGAAAAAGACAACCGGGAACTTCGCAATAAAGTTGTAGACCTTGAAAATGCTTAGATAGACTAATCCTAATTAAAATAATTAATTGATGTTGAATAAAGGCCAGACTCAGAGAAAACCTGTGAGGAAGGCCTTTCGTAACTTTCTTTTTTCTTTGTTAATTTCCCTTCAATTCTTTGAGAAGCTCTCTTGCCCTGTCCTCTCGAATATTTCTCTCTTTTACCATTATCTCTGCGATTTTCTCAATTTCTTCTCCTTCTGCTCCACCCTGAATGGCAATATTCCTGGCATGTAATCCCATATGTCCTTTCTGGATGCCAACAGTTGCTAGGGCTAATAAAGCTGCAAAATTTTGAGCTAACCCAACTACAGCAGCAATTTCTCCTAACTCAGTTGCTTTCTTAACTCCAAGGATCTTTACATTGGCCTGAGCAACAGGGTGAACTTTAGTAACTCCACCTACAAGACCAACAGCCATTGGAAGTTCTATTGTACCTACCAAGTCCCCCTCAGCATTTCTTTCCCAAGTTGTTAAGGAAGTATATTTACCGGGATATTTCGTCGCAGCATAAGTATGAGCTCCAGCTTCAATAGCTCTCCAATCATTACCAGTTGCAACAATAACAGGATCGATTCCATTCATAATTCCCTTATTATGAGTCGCACAGCGATATGGATCAGCTTCTGCAAAAGCATAGGCCGCTAAAATCCCCTCTACCGCATCGTCTCCCCCAATAACTTCTTTTGCAAACACAGCTCTAGCTCTTACTAAGCGCTGATCCGCTAAATTAGATATAATTCGGAGAAAGACTTTACCACCACTTAATTCTTCAATAAAAGGCGCTAATGCTTCATTCATACTATTTACAGCATTCATTCCTGCCGCATCGCCACAATTTACAAGAATTTCAGTAACTACCATAATTCCGATCATAGAATCGACAATACGGACACGTACATCATCACATCCTCCACCAAATTTAACCAAAATAGGATCTTGTTGGTTTGCGATTTCAATAATCTTATCTTTTGCCTCAAGAATCCTTAATCTAGCTCCATGGGGATCTGCAACATTTACAGCTTGTATTTGGCCAATCATGATAGGACCTGAATTACTGCATACAAATCCACCCTTCACTCGAGCCATTTTAGCTGCGTTAGATGCAGCAGCAATTACGCTTGTTTCTTCAATGGCCATTGGAATAAGGTAATCTTTTCCATTAATAAGAAAATTTGTTGCTATTCCAAGGGGTAAAGGCATTTTACCCACTACATTTTCAACCATACGGTCTATCAAGTCCATTTCAATCTTACCGTTACCAATGACGTCTGAATCTTTCTCAGAAAGGTTACAAATTTCTTTTATGAGATTTAATCTTTCATTTATCGGTTTTTTATAGAAACCCGATATTCTACTTGATTTCAAAAGGACCAACTCAACTTTAAACTCGAGAAAGTTTGATTCAAAAACTCAGTAGTAAATAGTTACTCATTTTATAGAAAATATTCCTGTCTAACCACCAGAAATATTGGTTGAGTTTTGAGATAGGGGACCATATGCTCCCTGAGAGAGAAAACGCTCTCGGATGTTTAGTGAGGCGTTATAATCGGCGTCAACTTTCCAACCACACTGGGGACACTCGAATCTTTCATTGCGTCTTCTCCCTCTGCTACCACATTGTCCACAGGCTTTACTCGTCCCACGAGGGTTCACAGCTACGAGGTGAACACGGTTCTCCTCACAGAGCCTGTCCAAGCGGGTCAAAGTATGACGGTAAGCCCAATGTGCTAACAGTCGGTTAGCATAACGACTGAACTTTCCTTTTGATCCTTTTTTCACATGTTTTAACTCTTCCACGACTAATATCCGAATATTTGTGAGATCTAATTGTTTTAACTCCTGATTGATATATTCTTGGGTGATCTGGTGACTATTCTGGCGTTGATAATACCGCTCCGTTAGCAGTTTCAGGTTTTGTCCAACAAGCTGTCCATCGGAGAGAGCAGCCAATTTTCGAAAGCCAAGATCTAAACCCACCACTTCGCCAGCAAGTTTCATTGGGATGTCGTCCTTTTCAAAAAAAACATCAAAGAACAGTCCCTTAGTGGTTCTCCGCAAACGGGTGGACTTCTTGAGAGTCCAACCGTCTTGGACGAAGCGATTGTAATGGTAATGCCGTTTTGTAGGGAGCATGATGGGACGATGCCCGAGTACAGAGACCTTCAACCAGAGATCAAAGTGATTTTTGCCCAGCTCAATCTTTACAAAGCGTTCATCGAGTTCTAACGAAGTACTCCGCAGTATTGGTTTTGTCCTGTTCTTCCGTCCATTTTGCGATTTCACAATCTGTAACGCTTGTTTGGCAGCGCATTGTTTATAGCGTTCGGTCAGCGGAGTCTTGATCGCCTCGTACCATTTCTTGTCAACAAATTTTCCATTAGTAATCCGATGGTTCCACAGCGTATTGATAATTTTTTGAGCAAAGCAAAGATATTCGTCAATTAAGTGATATAGCATGTTCTTTTTCGAAGTTGTTGCCGGATTTAAATTCAAAGTCGCCCGTCTAATCAACCTCGTTCCCATTCACGCATCTTTATGTCCTTTTCCTTTTTAAAAACCTTTCAGACACCATTCTGAAAAAAGACTCTTTTGGGAAGAAAAACAAAATATTTTTCCACAGACTATATTTAACTACAAACTCATTTTTCTTTTTAGATACTCGTTTTTTCAACTCCAGTAAACAATAGTAAATACAAAAGAAAGCCACTTGGATTTTTAGGTCACATCAAGGTTACAACATTAGGAAAAATAGAGACACATTTTCAACTCAATCAAATAAAAAAATTTGGCTAGGTGAGACATATCCCTTTCATTGACATAGGTTTTGAAACTGCTAAACAAATCCTTACAGATCAGTCTGGAACTCTAATTCGAGAACTCCAACAAAATAAAAAACTAAATCCTTTAGAAGCTGATCTTCTCTCCAATGTAGCTCAGCTTTATCGCCAAGAAAACAAGGAAAATGCCTTACAGCGAATTAAAGAGCTACTCGAAAGAGCTGCGGTTGAAGAAGCTGAAAGAGCACTTGAGAGAATAGTGAAATTCGCTACTCATGAGGATAAACAAGTCGCTTGGGTATTATTTTCTCGAACCATACAATTCATTCCTTTTGACATTTCTAACCCCTTGGAAGGTTATCAACCTCAATCTGTTGAGATTGTTAAGATTGAAACATATGAGAGGCTTTCAAAGACATTAGCATGACAGGAGGCTATTAATACGACTAATGAAATTGACTGTGATGCTTTAGTTACTGAAAGTGAAGACCTTCTCAAAGTTTCTATAAAACAAGCTGCAGATATGTTCTATTCAGCAGCAGAATGTTATGAAAAAAAGGAAGAAAGACGAATATCTGCTCGATACTATGCTTTAGCAGGTCAAACTTATTTTGATATTGGATCTCGTTCTGGAAACCGAAAAGCTGCTAAAGCTTATGGTAAGGCAATTACTAGATACCTTTTAGCTGATGATCTTCAAGGTGCAATATTCTTACTTGAAAAGGGGAAAAGTCAGGGTTTCGACACTTATCATTTTCAAATGGCGGAGGAAGCGTTAGAAGGAAGGATAAAAGAATTAGGACCAGTAGAGTTAGAAACTTTACCTATCGAATCTATTAAAAAAGAAAAAATTGTCCTTCCAAAGATAGTACCCCTTTCTGAACCAATAGAAATACCTTCAGATGTAATTGATGTATTAGTTGAGAAAGAAGAAATAATGCCAATTGTAGAAGCTTTTTCAATCGAGGATCCAATTGACGATGAATCTTTTTCAGAAAGAACAAGTCGTGCACTCTTAGAGAATATTTCTGAAGAATACAAGCATACATCACCAATTGAAACGTCTAGTTCAGTTGAGTTTGTCACATTGAGTGGTGAAAAGAAGACAATAGAGCCAAAATTAACAGTGGTACCTTTAAAACCGTTAATCGACCCATTTGTGACCCACACGACCCCAATTTTATCAACTCAACCAGATTATATAACTACTGAAGAGACGGAATTAGTTACGGCTGAACTCGAAATTGAAGAATCGGATTTAATTGATATTGAAACACCTGAAAGAGAATTAACTACTTTTAGTTCACTTTCGGAAGTTATTAATCCACTGGAAGAAGAAATAACTGAAGTTGAAATCATAGATAAAATTCCATTTGCTTTTCAAGTTGTTGACATAGAATCTAGTGATTTAACTCTTGAGAAAAGAGAAGTGAGTCCAGATGGACTACTTTTTTCTTGGTCGAAAGATCGCTTAGCACCCGGAGAGAAAATTCAAGTCCATTATCGTTTACGAAAACGAATACACCGGTCGATAGTTATGCGATCAGGAAAGAAAATCAATCTTATAGACACATATCATTCTCTTCATGAACAAACCCAGAATCAACTAACAGTAGATATACCTTATACAAATGTGTCTGGAGCGCACATTGATGAGATTTTAATCGAAGATTCTATCCCAGCAGAGTTACTTCCTAGGGCTTTCAAACCAAAATCTCCAGTTCCAGTGAGAATATCCGGAATTGAAGAGACCTTATTTCGTTGGATAATTAAAGATGTATCTCCAGGGTTTTATCTGGGAGTAGGATATGATTTCACAGAAAGACCTGTAACAAGATGGTATGAACGTGTTCTTGAAGATGATCGAGGCACTAAATTAAAGGTTCGAAAAATTGCCCAACCAAATCCAAATTCGTTGACTCCAGAAATGCTAATTTTTCATGAAATTAGCTGTTCGCTCCCAATTGAATTTGATCTACTTGATGAAGTCCCTTCTAACGCAGAGATTATTTCAGTTGAACCAAATTGGCAAAAACCACGGATAATAACAGATAAAAATCAACATTTTCTCTTCTGGTCATTTACATTCAAAGCTAATGAGCGACAACGGTTTATTCTTCGTTTAAAATCAAAAATGGATTATACTGCATTAGAACCTATAGTTAAATTCAAAAATTATGAAATATTAGAAGGAAGAGAAGTAAAAAAGAAGAAAGAAAAGGAAGTACTAGATCTTCGATCATTCGTATATATTTAATGATACAAAATACATCCAAATTGCATCAAATTAACCAATTTGAATAGGTTTAAAGATCTAGAGGCACAATCTATGGCAACTGCGGAAGAGGAACAATTTACAGAAGAGGATGTTATAATTTTAGCATGTGCTTGGGATGAAGCTCAAGGTCCAGTCATAATTTCACGGTCTTGCGCACCTGCACACCTAAGATTTGATTTTTCAAGTGTAGCTCTGCAAATTTACATGTCTTCTTTGACTGTTTTTGGTCAAGGGGGCAAAACGATGAAAGCAGAATTTACCGTACCTCTCTATACAATAACTTCAGATCATGTAGTTCGCGTTGCTTTTGACGGTTGGAAAGATAAATCAGTTCGCGGAGAAATAAGGACTTACTTTCTAGCGTTTATTTTTCCAAATTCTCTTAGTAGAATGTTGAACCCTTATTTAGATAGTTCAATTTGGTCCTATATGGATGAGATTAAGGAAAAACAATTTGAATTTTCTACAGAACCTGTGAATGAAGAGATTCAGAGAATTATTCAGATTCGAGAAGTATCCGCTCAAGATTGGGAACCAGATGAAAGCATTATTACGGAAACCTATTCAATTCAGGATGCTGTTTCTGATATTAGAAATGCTTCAGCAATTTGGACCAGAATAGAAGAAGGAAAAGCAACAAATCTGGAAAGAGATTTATTACATATAAGGAACCTTACGGAAAAAGCTGCTAAAAAATTAGAAAGTGTGGATTTTGAAGCCGCTGGAGAAGCATCCTTCTTACTAGGGACTGTGGAAACGAAACTTGGACGACTACAGAATGCATACAATGCATTTTCTTCTGCTAGTGATTCATTTAGGAAGGATGTTCCACCGAAACTTCAGAAAGCAGGAGAAGCATTATTTAACGCAGCAGTATCCGCTTTTCAGACCAAAGATTTTGTTCTTGCACGTGAATCATTAATAACGGCTGTAGATTGGATAAAAGATATAGAACGTTTAGC